>JBKPLM010000137.1:0-8620 GCA_046731655.1 Verrucomicrobiota bacterium
GAATGCGCGCTGCGTTCGAATTCCGTCATGAATCATGGTTCGACGATGAAGTCTTTGAAACGTTGCGAACGCGAAGTGCTGCGCTCTGTATCGCTGACACTGAAAAGCTGGAGACGCCAAAGGTTGTCACCACTGACTACGGCTATCTGCGGTTACGCCGCGAAAATTACGCCGAGAGCGATGTCGAGCGCTGGACTAAGTTTGTCCGCGAACAAGAATCAAACTGGCTCGAAGCATTTGTTTATTTCAAACATGAAGAGGCCGGTATCGGTCCGAAACTCGCGTCGCAAATGAAGGGATTGCTGAAATAGAAGATCAACGAGCATCCATCGCGGAGCGCTTAACATCGGATGTCGGATTAGGCGCGATCTATTTGCCAATGAGGATAAGGACTCCAGCGGCGAGTGCTACGAGGTATAAAATAAAAACGAACGGGCCGAGATTTAACCCGAATCCTAAAAGCCCATCGATAATGAGATAGACCCCAAGAAGCACCATGCCGATATTTTTAGTGAATTTCATCCTGCAGTATTTTTAATCGCCATCGCCGGTGACAATCCCAAATTGTCGAGAATATCTTGATTTGGGTTATCACCCCATTAGCGACGCCTATCTTCCGCCCGCGCGAATTACCACCGCCGAGACGTCCTTCAGATCGACAAAAGCGTCGTAAAACTCCGCGCCGGCCAAATGTGAAAGATACACAACATTGTCAGTAACTTGGCCGACTCTCCCTGCGATTTTTTCTCCAGACCGCAGGTGCAACTCGACAGTTTTGCCGGCACTACCCTGAAGGATGCTGAGTACAGTCGCATTAGGCTGGATGGCGGGTTTTTCCTGCGCGAGCAGGCTGGAACAAGTGACCGCCGCAACAGTGATTCCGAGCAGAAGTGAATAGCGTTTCATATCCGCTGGTTCTGCCGGACTATGCTCCGATTGGCGAGCAAATAATGACGAGGAACGGCAGTCTCGAGTCTGCCGCAGCTGATTTAGGGCAGATTGGAACCGTCCCACTTTGATTTTCATTGGCAGGCGAAGCGCCTGCCCTACAATTCTGTATGACCTCGATTGCCGAACATCTTGAGCGCGTTCGTGAGCAAATCACGCAGGCAGCTGCGAAAGCCGGTCGTTCGGCGAACGACATCGAGCTTGTGGCGATAACGAAAACGCATTCAGCCGAGAAAGTGCGCGAGGCAGTCGAAGCTGGGCATACGCTTTTTGGCGAAAGCCGCGTCCAGGAGGCTCGTGCGAAAATTCCAGAGCTGCCATCAAATTTGCGCTGGCATTTCGTGGGACACCTTCAGAAAAACAAGATTCGACAGGCATTGCCATTATTCGAACTTTTTCACGGTGTCGATTCGCTTGCAGTGGCGCAAGAGATGAACAGGATTGCGGCCGAGGAAGGGGCCCATCCGTCTGTATTACTGGAACTAAATGTAGCGGAGGAGGGGAGCAAATTTGGTTTCAAGACTGAGACCCTACGTGCCGAAATGGAATCCCTTCTCGCGTTGCCGCGACTGTCGATCGAAGGACTCATGTGTATTCCACCGCTCGGGGAGGAAGCAGAAGCGTCTCGGAAATTTTTTATGCAGCTGCGCGAACTGCGCGATTCGCTCGAGAGGGAATTCGATTTGAAACTTCCACACCTTTCAATGGGCATGACGCAGGATTTTTGGATCGCAGTTGAGGAAGGAGCTACGCTGGTGCGCGTGGGTACGGCAATTTTCGGCGAACGGCATAAACGACCAAAAGATTAGATGCGACTCGAGCCAACAAACATTCAGCAGATAGGAGACGAGCTCGCCATCTCCTGGAATGACCGCGCGGAATCGTTTTTCAAACTTGAAACGTTGCGACGCGCATGTCCTTGCGCGGCCTGCGGTGGCGAACCCGATGTGCTCGGTAACATCTCGCGGCCGCAGATAACTTACACGAACGAGAGTTTTCGACTCGCCGGTTTCGATCTCGTAGGCGGTTATGCACTGCAGCCACGCTGGGCCGACGGACACAGCACTGGAATTTATAGCTTTACTTACTTGCGCCGATTGGGAGAAGCTCTGCAGTGAAGTGTGCGTCAAAACCTAAGCCGATTCATGACTCTGCCAGTGAAAATCGCGATTGTTTCGCTCTGCTTCGCATTGTGCGGAGCCAGCACCTTCATTGCCTCAACGGCGCACCAGGAATCCAAGCAACCACAAAAAACTGACGCGATTCCGGTTAGAAATCACGAGACTACCCGGCGCGTTTGGATTCAGGTTTGATTTGGTAGGCCGTCTGTGTGAGGCGGCTATGGATTGGCGTCTGACACAGGATGTCCTACAAATTTGGAATCGTAATGCGTAAGAGGCTTGTTCCTTCGCTTATCGGCTTCAGTTGCCGGTCATTCAGCTCTGCCGGCACGAGGAAAAATTCTCCGCGTGTTAGAACGACATCGGCGCAGCGCAAGGAGCCAGCGAGGCAACAAGCGATTGCGAATTGCCCACGAGGAACAATCTCGCGCGGTGAATCCAGATTCCACTTCTGGATCTCAAATAAATTGTCATGAAGCAGTAGTTCGCTTTCGTGACGCAGTAATCGCGGGCGCACGTCTGTGAAATCGATGCACTGCAGCGCCTGATCGATGTGTAACTGACGTTGCGTGCCTTTGTCGTCCCCGCGGTTCCAATCGAACACGCGATAGGTGGTGTCGCTATTCTGCTGGATTTCGATCAGCAAATTACCCGCGCCCAGAGCATGAAGACGTCCTGCCGGCAGAAACATGGCGTCGCCTGATTTGACTCGGATTTTGTGAACGTGCGCGGCTGCCGTGCCATCGCGTAACGCCTTCTCAAACTGATCTCGCGTAATCGGCTCACGAAACCCGAGATAAAGCTCCGCGCCTGGATCGGCTGCAGCAACGTACCAAAATTCAGTCTTTGGTTCACCTCCCAATTTACTGGCGATTTTTTCCGGCGGATGCACTTGCAACGAAAGCTTCTCGTGCGCATCAAGAAGCTTGACCAACAGGGGAAATCGAGATGCGTCGGGAACGTTTCCGAAGATTTCACTCCGATCTTGAGTCCACAATTCGTGCAAAGTTTTTCCGTGCAGCGGCCCGTTTACGACAACACTTTGCGTTTCCGGTCGATCAACGATTTCCCATGATTCTCCAATCCGTTTCTGCGTTGGCAGCCTTTTGCCGAACTCAGATTCGAGACGCCGCCCGCCCCAAATGCGCTCCATGAAAATCGGCTCAAACACGAGAGGGCCGCTGAGATCGGGTTTGGACATGATGCGATTTGAGCAACTGTAGCGGCTGCTGTGACGGCTGCATCTAGTTTGCAGGCGAGACGCCTGCCAACGAAGGAATGAATTTCATGCGTTTTGTAAAATACTGGCTGCCACTCCTACTTTGGGTTGGCGTGATTTTCCTCGGCTCAACCGATATGATGTCCGCGGAGCACACGTCGCGATTCATTGTTCCATTTTTGCGCTGGCTCAAGCCGGATATTTCGCCGGAGACACTTACGTCGATTCACTTCATAGTTCGAAAGTGCGCGCATTTGGGCGAGTATGCCGTTCTGGCTCTACTTTTGCTTCGGGCTGCAATTTTTATGACGAATTTCAAGCGGTCACTAGCGATTCTTTATGTGAGCGTCTGGGGCGCTTGCCTGTTTGTGGCTGCCACTGACGAATTTCACCAAACATTCGTCGGGTCCCGCGGCGCTTCGACAGCGGATATCATGATCGATAGTGGCGGCGCGATTCTCGGGCTGCTAATGGGCGCGATATTTGGGATGACCCGTTCGATCAGACTCGAAAAGATACCTGGCAACTCGAGTGTCCAATCACGATTTTAAAAGCGCGCTCCTCTGCTGCTTGCCTTTCGCACAGAGTTAATAAAATAATCAGCGTGAATGCTGATCGCAGTTGAAGGATTACATCTGTTCGCGTTCTCACTTCAGATTTTCCGATGCGCTCCTTTGGAAGAGCCAATCACACCAGGTTAGACAGCAGGTTGAAACGTCACTAGCTGCGTTGCACCTGGAAATTCTAATGTTTGCTTCATGATAGAAAGAATTACGGGCAATTCTTCGTCATGGTCTGCCATGGCCAAGACTTTGGTCGGGGCAAGCCTTCCCTCCATATTTGCTGGGATGGCGATTTGGTTTGTTGTCTGCTTGGGATCGCCGTGTATCGCGGGAAACGCCACGCAAGCGGACGGGACGGGCAGCAAGGCTAAAGACGCCCCCATGATTACAGCTACGCCAGAGCGCGTCAAAGTCGGTGATGATTCGGCCAGTACCGATATTGCCTGGAATACAGGCGACCGATCGATGGGTTTCGTTTTCGTCACGGCGAACGATCGACCGCCGGTCCTTTTTGCTAGAGGTAGCGAAGGTAGCCGCGTTGTCTCATGGATTCGGAGGGGCAACTATGTTTTCGAACTTTACAGAGACGCCGAACGGCGAACGTTGCTCGCCACAGTAAATGTTTCGGGGATCGCCACAGAACCCGAAACTCCTTCTCAACGCACAGGATTATCTCACGGCCAACTGCCCTGGCTGCTAGTTGCCGCGCTCCTCGCAGTTTTGTATGCCGCACTTTACTTGAGCTCGACAGGGCAGGTGCGCACGAAATTTCCTGTCGAGCCGACTACCTCGCCTCAGCCACTTCACGTTGCGCGAAACCTGCTACTCGGCCTCGTCGCGTTCGTTTGTGTAGATGGCGTGGTTTTTCATACACGCTTATACACTTCAATTCTGGCGCCGGAGTCTTACGCGGGGCGGATGGCAGCCATAACACGAGCCGAAAAGAATAGGGCTTCCTCGGGCCTCAAAGAGGTGCTGGTTTTGGGCGATTCGCGAATAGCGGAAGGATTCTCCGCTGCGGTTGCCGATAAACTCGGCTCTGTCGATGGATTCAAGTTTGTGAATCTCGCGGAACCAGCTTCCGCCGTGAGCATATGGGACTATATGCTGCGAAAGGTCGATCCTGCGAGACGCCGTTATTGGGCAATTGTGGTTCCGTATGGCATCGGCTTCGAGCCAAACAGCGCTGATCATTTAAGAATTTCCATGGCAGCTCCGCTCTTACGCTACGGAGACTGCTTCAATTTTGCATCCGCTTTTCAGCGATGGTCCGGTCGCTTCAGAGCATTTACAGCATGCATACTGCGAGGCTCGGCGTTCCAGAGCGACGTAGTCGACTTTCTCGAAAATCCCATCGCCCGTATTCGAAGCGTTCAACGAGAGCCAAAGAGACTTCAATCACGCGATCTCTATAAAGGCCGGGATTATGATATCGCCGGCACTTCCTATGATCCCAAGACGGGCCAGGTGACTTTTCCACCAAGATTGACCGAGTCTCAGAGAGAAGCCATCAGAGATAGCCTGATGAAGCCATCTCAATCGGAGACACAAGATTTCTTGAGAATGCAGCGTGACGGGATTCAGCGGATCTTAAACCGTTATTCGGCCAGTCCGACGGAGGTCGTCCTTACGCCCGTACCTCGCGGTCCATTTGCCGGGCTCCCGGGAGTTTCAATGACATTTCACGCTGTTTTTCCCACCGTCACAACTCAGAAGACCGTTTTTTCTCTTCCCGAACAAACGTTCGATTTTCTTGAGACACCCGAATATTACTTTGACGGTTTTCACCTTAACGCCAAGGGCCGGCAACGATTCACTGAAACACTGGTAGCTGAGTTAGTAGGGCGCCTGCGATCGGCCAATTCGAATGGACGCGTTCGTTCGAGCTCAAAGCTAGCGGTGGGTCGCTTCTCTTCAGGCAGTGTCTCCCATATTAGTCATTCCAGTGGTGATAGTGAGTGATATGCAGATGGACGAAGCCAACTAACTGTCAACCGAGCTATTCATGTTATTTAACAGCCTTCAGTACTGGATCTTTTTTCTGATCGTGGCGGCGCTGTTTTATAGCGTCCCGTTTCGCATCGGCAAGTTCCTGCTCCTGGGTGCAAGTTACATCTTTTACATGTGGTGGGATCCACGATTCATCGTGTTGATCCTCACCTCCACAGTAGTTGATTACTTCCTGGGAATTTTACTGGAGACAGCCAGTGGCCGGCGCAAGAAGCTTTTACTTGTTGTTAGTCTCATAGTTAACCTTGGTATTCTTGGCTTCTTTAAATATTACGATTTTTTTGCAAGCTCGCTGGCTGGGTTACTTCGTGTGCCTGAGTCATCGGTTGTCTTGCAAATTATTCTTCCAGTAGGGATCAGCTTCTACACGTTCGCCAGCCTTTCTTACACGATCGACGTCTATTGGGGAAAGATGAAGGCGGCAAGAAACTTCACCGACTACGCGCTGTTCATCGCATTTTTTCCTCACCTCATTGCGGGGCCCATCATTCGGGCCAGACAATTCATCTCTCAAATTCAATATTGGCGTCGCCCGACCGCAATCATGGTGCAAAGCGGAATCATCCTTGTTCTGGCCGGTCTGATTAAGAAGATGGTGTTTGCCGATCGATTCGCGGTCGTATCCGATCGCTATTTCAATGATCCGGCGGCGCATCCAGGCTGGCTGGCCGCGTGGTCAGGTTGCATCGCTTTCTTCATGCAGGTCTTTTTCGATTTCTCTGGCTACACCGATATCGCTCGCGGATGTGCAAAGCTGCTGGGCTTTGAGTTCCCACTTAATTTTGCACGACCATTCCTGGCCAGAAATCCACCTGACTTCTGGCAGAGGTGGCATATTACCCTGTCCACGTGGGTCCGGGACTATTTATTCATGCCATTCAGCCGAGGAAGGAAAGGACACTTAGTGTTGTACCGGAACATGATGATTGTCATGATACTGGTTGGGCTATGGCACGGCGCTAACTGGACATTTGTCGCCTGGGGAGCATACCACGGGATCCTGTTAATCGGGTACCGCCTTTTCGATCGGGCGACAAAAGGCACAGCGATCTCGGAGGTGATGAAAAAGCGTTACTTTGTGCCCTTCAGTGTTGCAGTGATGTTTCTGTCCTGCACAGTAAGTATGGCTTTCTTTCGCCCTAGGACACTTCAGGCGAGCGGGTACGTCCTGGGCGCTTTATTCGGTTCTCAACACATCTCTGGTGAATTTCTGCTCACAACCGGGACGATCACGCTGATTTTTATTTCGCTGTTTCTCGCGGTCGCGCAGGAACGCACTCAGTTTATTGACCGCCTCGCCCTTCAACCGGCGCGCATTCAACTTCCCGCGTACGTGTGTGCGTTTTTGGTGCTGGAGTTGTTTCCCGCTACCGGCCAGGTGCCATTCGTTTATTTCCAGTTTTGAGGCAGCGAAAAGAGAAATGGGCCTGACTGGGCTCGAACCAGTGACCCTGCGCTTATCAAGCGCATGCTCTAACCAACTGAGCTACAGGCCCGCTTCGTGGAAGTGAACAGTGATCAGTGATCGGTGATTGGTCAAGCGACCGGCGTCATTTTTCTGATCACGGCTCATTCGTAACTCTCAGAACGTTGTCCGCCTCCCCTAAAGCTTCGGCGCGACAGTCTTCGCTCTCCTCCACGACGCGAGCGAAGACTGGAGGCAAGGGGATTCGAACCCCTGACTTCCAGCTTGCAAAGCTGGCGCTCTACCAACTGAGCTATGCCCCCCTGTGAATTGTCGAGTTTAGATTGTGGATCGCGGATTGCAAATAAGGGAGCGCACAGTGGCGCACATCCGCGGTTTCGGCGAATGCCAAGCCGGATGCCGATCTTGCGAATCGGCATCCGGCAGTCGTCCGCCTCGAACGATCGACGCTGCGTTCGTGTGCTCAAGAAGCGGTCCTGTTTTCCCTTTGGTTAATGTCTCCCTGCAGGTACCGCCAAATAGGCAATTAACGAGCCCGTAGTTGGGTCGATAGCTCTACCCGTAATCTCTCCCTTGTTATTTATGTCTTTCGCAAGTGCGAGAAAGCCAGAATAGCTGCCTTTGAAATCGTTTAGGTCTCTTGGTGTGTTGCCGTTATCCCAAATAACTGCACGACAATCAACCTGGTCCGCGTCGCACGAGACACCGACTACCTGCCGCGCTTCATTAATACCGTAGGCCTCACTGTCTACATGTTTTGGTGTACGGTTTGGCAAAGGTTTTAGCTGTCGGATGCCGTCCTCTCTAGTCCACATGAAAGCATGTAAGACGTCGCCTCCAACAAACGCGGGGTCGCCGGCAAACCCGACTACATCGCCTCGTTGATTGATTGCCGTCGGCGTATTCCACCACGGGGCTGGCGGATTTGGATAAATATCAGTTACGGTGCCATTTTCCCAAAGCACGGCGTGCTTGGCCGTATGTCTTCCAACTGCCTGGTCGCAGATACCGGAGATGCCCACGATTTGACCATTATCGTTGATCGCCGTGGCGGCTCCTGAGGTGTCGCCGGAGATCAAAGGGAGGTCGTGGATCTGGTCTCCTGATCCAAGATCCCACACGGCTGGGAGAAACTGGAGGACCTGGGTGCAGCAACACGTGGGGTCATGAACACCATTCTCCGCCCACCCCACAACCTGACCCAAATTGTTGGCTCCTGTGGCAAAGCCATTATTCCCTCCAGGAAAATTGGGCAATCCCCTCATCTGGTTGTTTTCCCAAACGAACCCGAGGTTGATATAGCCGACGTTATTAGGTGTACTGTAGAAAAATG
>JBKPLM010000138.1:0-4449 GCA_046731655.1 Verrucomicrobiota bacterium
ATGACAGGGCACCAGAATAGTCGGCCAGCCCTCCGCCAGCCATCAAGGATGATGCCGTCCGTGAAAGGCTGATTCCGCGCAGTTACTACAAGACAATTATTTTCGCTCGACGTATGATCGTAGGCGACGCCCCAGTGAAGCACCAGCGTCCTGAGCTTGAGTTCTTTCAATTGCGCTCCGATATCGGCTGCCCAATGGCCGCACCAGCCGCGTTTTCGAGCGCCAACGTTGACCAGGAAGGCTTGAAACTCTGGGTTTAAGACCACGTGATATTCCTTCGCGAGCTTGCGCGCCGTCGTGTGCGCTGTCACCGACACGAGCTCGGCTTCCTTTGGATCCACATTGGACGCAAGCCCCGCGAGCGCCTTGCTCAAATCTTTGATCGATCTCTCGTCTTTCGCCCATGCCGAATGGATCAGAACGAGGAATACAGCAACCCAAAGAACACGGCGTATCATTTTCGACATTTTCATTTTACTGGTCAGGCTTTTCGCATCTCTCGGACCCATTTGCAACGGCAACCGCATGCTTAATCGCCGCGTCAGCTGAAACAGACTCATTTTCGGCGCATCCCAAGAATGCTGACGAAAAAGCTGGAGAAGACTGTTTGGAACCCAAGAGCGACGAGCGTTGCGCCGGGCACGACCAATCGCATCGTACGAGCATAATCCAGGTGACCAAAGCCAGTGAGCCACCATTGCCAGACTGCGGTCAGCAACAAACAGCCGCCCGCGAGGATCGCGAGGGCTGCAACGACCAGACCTTTTTCCAAATTCACCACTTCGAAAAAGCGTTCCAAGTGCCGGTCTGGTGGAAGGAATCCCTCGGTGACGGCGAACGTTTTGGCGAAGAGAGCGAAGAGGATCCATTGATAGCCGCACAAGATGGCGAGGCTTGCGAACAGCAATGTATGGGCATCAAACGTGCTGTGTCCGATCCGCAAGCCCGGCATGGCGATCAGATAACCAAGCAGACCAAAGACAATAAAGGCGCCGCCGGGAACCAGAAACAACCAACGTGGACTGCACATTAAGAAATAGCGAAATGTGCGCCAGCCGTCTCGAAATGTTTTCAGGTGCGGAGCGTGCGATGTGCGTCCATCGCGGTGTAGGGTGATTGGCACCTCAGCAATTTTTTCGCCCAGCAGGCTGGCTTTAATGATCATTTCCGTGGCGAACTCCATTCCGGTGCAACGCTGGTGAAGCCGCTCGTACATGGCCCTGGTGAAACCACGCAATCCACAGTAAACGTCGTTGATTGGCGCGCGGAACCATTTCTGTGCGAGAAAGGAAAAAACTGGGTTGCCAATCCAACGATGTAAAAATGGCATCGCGCCGGGCTGAATCGAACCACCCCCAGCGGGAAGCCGACATCCCTGAACCAGGTCGAATCCTTCTCGCAATTTTTCTACGATCTTCGGGAGCTCGAGAAAATCATAACTATCGTCAGCGTCCCCTATGATGATGAATCGGCCGTTCGCCGCAGCAATTCCTCCCATCAATGCGCTGCCATAGCCTGGTTCGTTAACGGTTACCACGCGTGCTCCCTGACGCTCGGCGATGGTCCGAGACGAATCGGTGCTGCCATTATCCGCCACCAGAATTTCACCCGCAATGTTGTACTCGCGGAAAGCTCGTCGAGCCTTCTCAATGCAGGTCGCCAGAGTATCCTGCTCATTATGGCAGGGGATAACTACTGACACTTCAATAGCGTGGGTCTCACCTACGAACTGCATTGGTTCTTCCTTTTAGTGCAAGCAATCGTCAAAATCACTCTCGAATCGCAATACGGGACCGCATTTCATACACGCGAATACGGCTCGTGTTTAAGCAGCGTTGATGATAGGGATGCCGTTTTCGTGACATGCACCTTCGCCAGCTCGTTTATTGCGCGGTACTGATCGCAATTTTTGCAGCCTTTGCACAAAGCGTGCCGTCCAGCTGGCGTGATTTGTGGCAAAGATTTGTGCGCGGGCTTTCCGTCTTTGCTCGCCACAAGACTTTAAGTTTGGTCGCCGTGGGTGCGCTGATTCTGATCCTGCGGGCGGCGCTTCTTCCGATCTGGCCAGTTCCAAAGCCAACTATCTACGATGAATTCAGTTACCTTCTCCAAGCTGACACGTTCGCGCATGGCCGCCTAACGAATCCAGCGCATCCGCTTTGGCAATTCTTCGAAAGCATCTATATCCTTCAGCAGCCCAGTTACGCCTCTCGGTTTCCACCTGCGCAGGGGCTTGCGATGGCCATGGGGCAGTTACTCTTCGGGCATCCCTGGTTTGGCGTATGGTTGACCGCAGGTCTACTGGCTGCGGCTCTCTGCTGGGCGCTGCAAGGATGGCTCCCGCCGGGCTGGGCGTTGTTAGGCGCATTCATCGGCCTCGATCTTTGTCTGTTCAGCTACTGGATGAACAGTTACTGGGGAGGCGCAGTGGCCGCGATCGGAGGTGCGCTACTTATTGGTGCATGGGTTCGCATCGTCCGCGCAAAGCGCTGGCGTTACGCCTGGGTTTTTGGAATCGGAGCGGTGATTGTGATTCTGGCGCGGCCATTTGAAGGATTGCTGCTTGTTGTTCCAGCACTTGTCGCGCTGGGTATTGCAGACCGCACGGCACATGTCTGGCTACCGATCATCATGACTGGCACTCTCGGTGCTTCCTGGCTCGCGTACGATAATTATCGGATCACCGGTCATCCACTGCGTCTGCCATACCGGGAGTATTATGAGCAATATGAAACCGTGCCGCCCTTTTCAATTGTGCCAATTTCCGCGGCCCCGCGAGCTTTTCGGCATTTCGATCTTGAATCGAGGAATCGCGAAACGTACGAGCGCGCGCGGAGTTGGCATCTTTTCATTGAGCGCGCATTAGATTGGCTCACCATGCTGCGGTACTACTATGGCAACCTCATCTGGTTGCTGCCGGTCATTGTGTTTATGCCGGCGCTATGCTGTTCCAGGGGGACGCGGTTTATCCTAATCCTGACGGCAATCATCGGCGTCGCATCGCTGGTCGAAGTATGGTGGTATCCGCACTACGGAGCGCCGTTTCTGGCGGCGTTGTTGATACTCGTAATGCAGTCGATGCGTTACCTCAGGCAATGGAAGTATCACGGACGGGAGATGGGCCGTTTTTTGGTGAGCGCCATACCCGTTGCGGTATTTATGGTGATGATTGCCTCGGAAGCAGAGGCGATTGCGAAGCATCGGACGGCGGATCAGACTCAGGCTACGAACGCGCAGATTGCTCAAAAGGAAAACATCGAACAGGAGTTGTTGAAGAAGCAGCCAGGCCAGCACGTGATCTTTGTCAGCTATACAGGGCTGCCCAGTCCGCATGACGAATGGGTTTATAACCGGGCGAACATTGAGACCGCTCCGGTGATCTGGGCGCTGGATCTGGGCCAGACGGAGAATGAAAAACTCCGTCGTTATTATGCGGGGCGATCCTTCTGGCGTTTCAAGCCCGTCGAGTCGAGGAACCTTAAGCCATATTAACCAGATCGTGAAGGTGTCTGTCTAAACGGCAGGGAGACGCAGCGAGAAAGTTTATGCAGGAAGATCCGGGCCGTTGCGGGCGGATTAATGACAGCGGAGCTGTACCCGTTTGCCGTCGCCCTTCAACGCAAGAACCCGTGGAAGTTTTTTACGGGCCAGGCGATAGAGGCTATTGATGCTCAGCCAGTATCTCCGCGAAACGCCAGACTTCGTGAAAGGTATTGTAGAGCGGCGCAGGGGCGACGCGGATGACGTTGGGTTCGCGAAAATCACATTTCACACCAGCAGCTTCGAGCTCCTTTAACAATGCTTTTGGATGCTCGTGTGCCAGGATCGACAATTGGCAACCGCGCTCATCAGAATTGCATGGTGTGATGATGGTAAATTTTTTCGATCCGATTTCCCTTAAGAGGAATTCGAGGTAGCCCGTGAGCCTGATCGATTTTGCGCGCAACCGTTCCATTCCGCCTGCGTCATCGAATATCGCGAGTGAAGCGCGCAATGGCGCCATTGAAAAAATCGGCGGATTGCTAATCTGCCAGCCGTCGGCCGACGCAACCGGGATAAATTCGGGTTCCAGATGCAATCGGAATCGCGTGTTTGGATTGTTGCCGAACCAGCCGGCGAGCCGCGGCAATTTTGTGTTGGTCGCGTGACGCTCGTGCACGAATACACCTGCGACTGCGCCGGGGCCTGCGTTCAGATATTTGTATGAACACCAGACAGCAAAATCGACATTCCAGTCGTGCAATGTCAGCAGCACGTTCCCTACGGCGTGGGCAAGATCGAACCCAACGACAATGCCGTATGCCTGCGCTGTAGCAGTGATTCTCTCAATATCGAACAATTGACCCGTGAAAAAGTTCACGCCGGCAAACATTACCACTGTGAGTTGATCGGCGTGTTTCTCGATCAGATCGACAATGTTTTCCCTTGGGATTGTGAACTCCCCTTGGC
>JBKPLM010000139.1:0-3411 GCA_046731655.1 Verrucomicrobiota bacterium
TTTGCAATGGCGATCGCTTCGTCCAGCGTGGCGACGTCCAAAAGGAAGTAGCCGCCAATCGCTTCTTTCGATTCGGCGAATGGACCATCGGAGACGATACGGTCCTTGCCTGAAACGACTTTTCCCTCGCGTTCCAGGGGATTTCCCGCCACCGCTTTACCTTCTTCGGTCAGGCGCTTAAACCACGCCATCCAATTGTCTGTGACCTTTTGCAGTTCCTCCGGCGACAGAGCCTTACGCAGATCGGTGCCGCGAAATAGCAACATGTATCCGTTTTGATTTTGGTTTTGTGTGTTCATGTTCTTCTTCGTTGATAGTTGACTGTTGACTGTTGATAGAAGTTTTACTGTTTTTCAGTGATACGACGAATTAGCCTGTTTGGTTAGGACAGTTATTTTGCATTCGCATCGCTCTCCCAGAGTCCAAAGGCATTGCCCTCAGTATCCTGACAGACAGCAAAGTAGCCCATTTGTGGCACCGCCGTCTTCGCCATGCAGATTTTTCCACCGAGCTTCTCGATCTTTTTGGAGAACTCGTCAACCGAATCCACGCTGATGTAGTTGACGATCGGCTCTCCCTGCTGCTTGCGGCTTTTTAGCGCTCCATCCGGCGTATCATCGGCACCACCGGTATCAATGTGCCAGTAATCGCCTCCCCCGGGGAATGGATTAATATTCCAGCCAAACAAATTGTTGTAAAATGCCTTGGCGCGCTCCGGCTTGTCGGCCGGGATTTCAAACCAAACGATGCTTGCTGCTTGTTTCTTCTCTGACGTGCTCATGTTTTACCTTTCTGTTTATGTGTGATTTTGAAGATACGACGAATGAGCGTGCCAAAGTCGGACAAAATTTTTCTAGCTACGCCGGCTGGCCGTCAATACAGCGCTGCAATCGTTTCAAGAGGAACGCCCGTTCCGACTTTGTCTCCGCTAGTTCAAATGACTTACGGAATTGTTCGGCAGCGGCTTTCAGATTGCCAGAATGCATCTCGAATTCGCCAAGCACCGCATAGAGCAGATAATACGAACTCAGTTTGTTGAGATCTCGAACCTCTCGCACAGCTTTGAGCCCCGCTTTTGGACCATGGATGTTTGCGATAACCACGGCACGATTAAGCGCGATGACCGGCGATTCATCGAATTCAATCAACCGATCGTAAAGCGAAAGGATCTTCTGCCAGTCGGTAGATTCGTAATCTATTGCTGCACAATGACAGGCGGCGATTCCCGCTTGGAGATGATATTCGCTGAGCTCGTCACCTGCCGCTGATTGCGCGAAATGAAACATTCCCCGCGCCATCATCGATTTGTCCCAGCGCGTTCGATCCTGTTCTTGCAGGCGTAGCAGATTGCCTTCGCTGTCCAGTCGCGTCGGATTGCGAGCGGCATTCAACAACATCAACGCCAAAAGCGCATGCGTCTTCGGTTGATTGCCGGCCGGATGCGCGACCAATAGCTCGCCGAGGCGAATTGCTTCTGCGCAGAGCTCCTCGCGAACTAGGTTTTCGCCGCTCGACGCTTTGTAGCCTTCGTTGAACAACAGGTAAAGCGATTGCAAAACGTTATCCAATCGCTGCTCCAATTCTCCGCCTGCGGGGATTTCAAACGGGATCTGCGTCTGGTGGATTTTTTGTTTTGCCCGGGTCAATCGCTTGGCGATTGCAGAGTCCGTAGTTAGAAATGCGTGACCTATCTCCTCGACACTGAAGCCGCACAGCGTCTTCAACGCGAGTGCGACTTGCGCCTCCGCTGGAATGGCCGGGTGACAACAGACGAACATCAATCGCAAACGATCGTCGCTGATTTCGTCCTCAGAGAAAATCGCTTCGTCCAGCGTGGCGCCGTCGCGATCCATCAGTCGAATAATTTCCGCCTGTTTGTTCTGAAATACTTTTCGTCGGCGAACAACGTCTAACGCGAGATTGCGCGACGCGCGCATAATCCAGGCTGAGGGATTCTTCGGAACTCCATAGAACGGCCAGGTCTGCAACGCCCGTGCGAGCGCTTCCTGGACGACGTCTTCCGCGAGATTGAGATGCTCAATGCCAAAGATTCTCGTGAGAGTGGCAACCATCTTCGCCCCCTCATGGCGAAAAAGATGTTCCACTACGCCGGATACCTCCGCTGGTTGTTGGGCAACGTTTTTCAAAACTAAGGCCACCATGCAGTGAGTTCTGCAAAAAACTAGTTGTGTTCGTTCCCTACCACGTCATTCCGAGCGGAGCGAGGAACCTCACAATCAAATCACGCGTCACGCGAAAGAAGCCCAAACACCCGCACATCGAGTGCGTGGCGGCATTTTCCCCTGATATGTGTAGTCTTCCGAGCTTTTGAGAGGTCCCTCGCTTCGCTCGGGATGACTGGCTGCGTCAGATCCGTTCCTCTTCCAAATCGTACACGTCGAACCAGTGATGCACCACTCTGTTACGCGGAATGAACTGCTGAATGTAATCCTCCATGTACTCCTGCAGCTCCAGAGGCAGGTCGCTCAAGTGCAGGTCGCGTTCTTTATTGTTCCAGGCGATGATTTCAGCACGCGAACGCTTTTTAGCGTGGTCGCCAATCCACTCAGCAATCTCATCGTCGGTTGCGCCGGTGGCAACGAACGACCGGAACTCGTCATAATCAATCTCAGCAAACTTCAGCCAACGTTGATCGAGCGGACAGTTGGAATGGTATTCCCCTTCCAAGCCGACAAGCACTGCACGACATTTATCCACCGCGCGTGCCGCCAGCACATAGCCAGCCAAGGTTTGCCGCGGACTGCGCGGAAACTGTTTTCCCTCGCGTAAATCCCGCGCCAGCAATTTCACTTTTTCGTTCTTCTCATCCATAGAATTTTCCTTCCTTACATGTTTTCACCGGCTCGAAGCCGATTGGGCGACGGTGCCTTCGGCCTTTGACCCTTCCGTCGATTTCACTTCAACCTTGATGCCTTCCCGCAAATCGTCGGTTGGATTCATAACGACTTTTGTATTCTCCTTCAGGCCATCGAGTACTTCGATTCGATCGCCGAAATCACGGCCGACGCGGATGTTTCGCCAGTGGATACGATCCATGTTTTCAATCGTCGCCACCTGAGCTCCTTCCTTTCGGATCCGGGAACCTCCTCATGCTCTGTCCTTCCCGCTCTCAACCAGCCGTTTGAAATTGCCCAGGTACTCCTCCACTCTGTGCGAGAGACTTGGAGGATCGAAAATTGAACGGATCTTCAGCGTGACTTCCGTTTCCCCTTGAGAACGCGGCTCGAAAGAAACCACGCCTGACATGAAACCGCTGGACATGGTGCGCCACGCGATTCGGCGGCCGGGAATTTGATGTACGATATGGTATATCCACTTTTGGTTGCTGCCATTCGGTTGCCACCTATAGGAAAAATGCGTGTCATCAATTCTGCGCACATCCTGTAAGGG
>JBKPLM010000140.1:0-4366 GCA_046731655.1 Verrucomicrobiota bacterium
CATGCACTTCCAAACCTGGTCGGATGTGGCGGGTAATGCGCCTCCTCTGACTGCCGTCGATCCGGTGACCGGAGTGTCGGTGACATTTCCTGATCTGGAGGTGGAGGACGAGCTCTTCGACAAGGCTCTGATCATGCCCGAGCCGTGTCCGTTCCTGGATCCAAGTCTTCCTATTTGTTCGATCATTCGCCCAACTAACACGCAAGGCGTTGCCATGGGGACACTGCAGTTCCTGACAGATATGGGGTTGTTTATCGGCCAATCGCCAGCGTTTTTTGCGTACATGAGCCAACTGGCGCGGGACGCAGACCACGCCAGGCCGGGTGGTCGTCGTTGAGAAATGGAACCGCTGGCTCAAGCAGTGACCTGCACGGGTATGGATCGCCGCGTGTGAGTCGTACATCTTTGGGCTTAGGGCAAGGGTTCAATCCCCTTGCCCCGGGGATCGCGATCGCTGGGTTCTCTTTGCGCCAGGGACAGCTTGTTCTCTGATGTTTTGGCGGCACGATTTTTTCTCTTTCGTCAAATCACTTTTCAGGGAACTATCCTCTGTCCCTCAGAAGGCGCGCAACATCGATAGCTGAGTGGGTTTTCAATTTGCGGTGGCGATCACTTTCAATGCACAAAACCAACTCCATCATCATGTGCGCGCCGAAGATGATGATTTTCGAGACGGCCGCGAACCTGGAGCTGTGGCCGCAGATTCTCCCCCACTATCGCTATATCCGTTATCTCGTACGTAGCCCGAGTCGGAACGTTGTCGTAATGGCCGCGACGCGCTCCGGCATTCCGATTTCCTGGACTTCCGAACAAATCATCGATCGCGACCGCGTTGAAGTCCGCTTTCATCACTTGAAGGCATTCACGAAGGGAATGCGGGTAATTTGGACGTTTCAGGAAGTGCCAGCCGGCGTGCTGGTCGAAATCAAACACGACCTCGCATTTCGCGTCAAGATTTTGGCGCCTATCGTGGACAAAATTATCGGCGACTTTTTCATCTACCACATTGCAAATAAAACACTGCGCTCGATGAAATCGTACGTCGAGACGAGTGCAAATAAGGTCACCGCATGAGCCAAAGACGCGCTGTTATCACTGGAATTGGGCCAATCACCTGCATCGGGCATGGGCGCGAGAATTTTTGGAACGCAATTCTCTCGGAAAAAAGTGGCATCGATAACATCACCAGTTTCGATCCCAGCGTCTTCCGCGTGCGCTCTGCCGGCGAGATTCGGGATTGGGACCCGGAGGTGTTTTTTTCGCCACACCGTCTGAAACGACTCGACCGCTATGCACAGTTTGCGGTCGTATCGGCGCAGCTGGCACTCGATGATGCCCAGATCGAGTACTCCCGCGAAAAGCCGCAGGACCGAGTAGGTGTGAGTTTTGGCACAGCGCTTGGCGGCGTTTGCAAGGCCGAGGAACAGTATCTCAGGTATCTAAAAAAGGGTGCCCGCGGAGTTCAACCTACACTTGCCGTCCAGGTATTTGGTGGTTCGGCCCATTCAAATATCGCGATCGAATTCGGGTTTCGCGGCGTCGGCACGACAAACTCGAACAGTTGCGCCAGTGGCACTGTGTCCGTCGGCGAAGCATTGCGGTACATCAGGGACGATTTTGCGGATGTGATTGTCGCCGGTGGAGCGGAAGCGCCGCTGACGACCATTACCGTGGGAGCGTTCGACATCATCAAAACCATGAGCAGATGGCCCGGGGATCCTGCTTTCGCTTGCCGTCCGTTCGACCTGTTGCGCGATGGATTTGTCATGGGCGAAGGCGGAGCCTCGCTGGTCATTGAAGAACTTGAACATGCGCGTACCCGTGGCGCGCACATTTACGCGGAAGTGCTCGGATATAGTCTAAACAACGATGCTTTCCATATGACTTCGCCTCTGCCAAACGGCGAATCGTCCATTCGCGCCATGTGCGAAGCCCTTGCAGACGCGCAATTGGCGCCCGACCAGATCGATTACATCAACGCGCACGCCAGCTCGACCCAGCTCAACGACAGCGCAGAAACGGCGTCGATCAAACAAGTGTTTGGCGAGCATGCGCGACGAATCCCCGTTAGCGGAACAAAAGGTTATTACGCGCATCCGCTGGGCGCGACCGGCGCGATCGAGGCGGCGCTTTGCGCGCTCGCCTTGGATCGGCAATGGGTTCCGCCCACAATTAACTACGCAAATCACGATTCCTCGTGTGATCTCGATGTTGTGCCCAATCACGGACGCGACGCCGAACTGAAATATGTAATGAGTAACTCGTTTGGTTTCGGCGGAATTAATGCGTGTGTGGTATTGGGTAGAGAGCCTCAATAACAGCACCAATTGCCATCCCGAGCGGAGCGAGGGACCTCACACAAGCTGGTTGATCACGCTAATTACTAGAACATCCCCATTGCAACTGGGAGGTCCCTCAGCGCCATCGCGGTTCGGGATGACCGGTTAATGTGACAGCAAATCCGGCCGGTTTTCCCGCGTACGCTTTATTGCCTGTTCTTTGCGCCACTTTGCGATCTCGGCATGATTTCCTGAAAGCAAAACGTGGGGAACTTTCCAGCCGCGAAATTCTGCCGGACGCGTGTACTGCGGGGCTTCCAGTAATCCGTGATTGAAACTGTCGTCCACTGCGGATTGTTCGTGACCAAGCGCCCCCGGCAATAAACGCACGATTGCATCGACAAGAACGACCGCCGCAATTGCCCCATTAGTGAGGACGTAATCGCCGATGGAAATTTCCAGGTCCACCAGCTGTTCAATCACACGGTGATCGACTCCTTCGTAATGCCCGCAAATGATGACGAGATGTGGTTCTCGCGAAAGCTGTGTTGCCGTTCGTTGATCAAACCGATGTCCAGCGGGCGACATCAGCACCACTCTGGATGCTTTAGTTCGGAGACCTTCGACGGCCGCAAAAATCGGCTCTGGTTTCATGACCATTCCCTGGCCGCCGCCGAAGGGTGCGTCATCTACGATGTGATGTTTATCTGTAGTCCAGTCCCGCAGGTTATGGATCCGAAGATCGACAATCCCATTTTCCTGAGCGCGTTTCATGATGCTCTCGCTAAGAGGCGCGCGACAGATGTCGGGAAACAGTGTCAGGATGTCGATTTTCACTCAGGAAGAAAACGTCGAACGGCCCGCCCACCTTCGCAACAGCGGCGGCGCGGCAAGCAGCCAATGTCCAATAATGAATCGGGAAGGAAGATTTACTCGACGATCTCGAGAATCGCCCGTTGGCCGTGGCGCGAGGCCGAACTGGCGAGCAACGCGCGAATAGCTTGAATGGTCTGGCCGCCCCGACCAATGACTCGGCCGACGTCTCCTCGTCGAAGTTGCAGCTTAAAGACGGTTGTTCTGCCGCTTGGAATTTCCGTGAGGACCATGTCGTCAGGAAATTCGATCAGCTGCCGAATGACGAACTCGAGGAACTCTCTCATGCGCCAGCAAGATTAACCATGGATCCGCCTTCACACAATAGCTACGGCGAGAGAAGCGAACACAAATGACGCTGATACTAGCTTGCGCCTTCAGTTGGAGACGGCGGGATCGACGGCTGCTCTTCTTGAGCCGATTGCTCGTCTTCTTGCCCCGCTTTGGGCGGCGGCTCCGCGGCCGCTGTCGACTTTTTAGTCTTCTTGATCAAACTGCGCACCGTATCGGATGGCTGAGCGCCTTTGCTGATCCAGTATTCGACTCGATCAATCTTCAAGGTACTATTGTGACCGGGTTTCTTTGGATCGTAAGCGCCGATGATTTCGATAAATTTCCCATCGCGAGGACTGCGCTTGTCGGCCACTACCACTTTGTAGTAGGGGCGATTCTTTGCTCCTTCTCTGCGTAATCTAATTGAAACTGCCATGTTAACTTTTCATTCGCGCCAGGTGCGCCATCATCTTTTTCATTTTGCCCGCGCTTTTCATCATCTTCCGCATCTGATCAAAGCGTCGTAGCAAATCGTTTACCTCCGTGACAGTGCAGCCGCTGCCGCGCGCGATGCGCTGACGACGCCGCGCATTCAAAATGTCGGGACGCGTCCGCTCTTCCTTCGTCATCGAAAGCACGATGGCTTCCGTGTGCTTAAGCTGCTTCTCGTCAACAGAAAGGCCCTGCACATTACTCATGCCGGGCAACATGCCAAGAATATTCTCCAGCGGCCCCATCCGCCGCATCATCTTGAACTGCGCCAGGAAATCATTGAAATCAAATGAAGCCGTGCGCAGTTTCCGTTCCAATCGGGTGGCTTCTTCCTCATCGACAGCTTCCGCGGCTTTTTCGACCAGACTAACGACGTCGCCCATGCCAAGAATCCGGCCGGCGAGTCGCTCCGGAACAAAGACTTCAAATTGATCGAGCTTTTCCCCGGT
>JBKPLM010000141.1:0-5815 GCA_046731655.1 Verrucomicrobiota bacterium
TTGAGCAAATGGACAAGTTACCCAGAATGAAGATTCGGCCGCTGATTCTGGTTTTTCCTTTGATCCTCTTTTTCTTTATCCCGCTACGGGCAATTTGCGCAGATCTTGTTGCCATAACGCAGGAGGAACTTGTTCGGCGCACCCAGGAACTTTTCGACGCGGTAGTACCAGGGAATAAGGAGCTCTGGCAAAAATATTTCGCTGACGATTGCATCTTCGCCGATGAAAAGGGCCGTAACCTAAAGAAGACGCGGTTAATTGCTGATATCGCGCCGCTGCCGAAAGGTTATTCGGGCACGATCAAGATCGCCAAGCCCCGAAGCATCATCCACGGTGACACCGCTATCTTGAGTTATGATCTCGATGAAACCGAAACCATCGTTGGACAAAAGCTCACCGCGCGTTATCACGTGACTGACACGTGGCTGCGACGCAACGGCATTTGGCAAATCGCCTCCAGCCAGGCAATGCGTTACTATGAAGATCCCGCTGTTGCCAGGATCGACGCGAAAAAATTCGCCGATTTCACCGGCACCTACGAGCTGGCACCCGGTCAAACAAGACGGGTTTTTTCTGAAGGCGACAGCTTATATGTCGAACGTAATGGAAAACGCGAACAACTTCTGCCTGAGGGAACCGAAATCTTTTTCCGCAAAGGGGTCGAAGGTCGCATTTTGTTTCGCTGCGCGGACAATGGAAAAGTGGACGCGCTCATCGATCGGCGAAACAACGAAGACGTCGTCTGGCGTAGAGTGAATTAAGTTCAAGGACATTACAGAAAAGGCTTCCGCACTGCGCGCTGGTTTTCCTCAGACGAATCCCGGGTAACGTCTTGCTTGGAATTCTTTCCCGTCAGTTTATGCCAGTGATTGAAACTTCAGATCTGACCAAAGTTTATCGCACCTACCGGAAGGAGCGCGGACTTTGGGGATCAATCAAAGGCCTGGTCAAACGCCGTTACGATGAAACGCGCGCGGCTGATCACGTTTCGTTTAAGATTGAAGAAGGCGAATTTGTCGGTTTTCTCGGACCGAACGGAGCGGGCAAGACTACAGTGCTCAAGATGCTTTCAGGGCTGCTGAATCCAACCTCCGGCGATGCGCGCGTGCTGGGCTTTGTTCCGTGGGAACGGCGCAACGAGATGAAAAGGCAATTCAGTTTGCTCATGGGACAAAAGAATGCCCTCTGGTGGGATCTCCCCGCGCAAGAATCGCTCGAACTCAATCGCGCCATTTACGGGATCGATCGTGCACGGTTCAAAAAAGTCGTGGACGGATTATCGGAGCTCTTGGAAGTGGAGGACAAAATGAACGTGATGGTCCGTGAGCTCTCGTTAGGCGAGCGGATGAAGATGGAGCTGATTTCGGCTCTCATTCACGAGCCGCGCGTGCTTTTTCTCGACGAACCAACAATCGGGCTGGACGTGGTCAGCCAAAAACGGGTCCGGGAATTTCTGCGTATCTACAACGAGGAACATCACATTGTTACATTGCTGACCAGCCATTACATGCAGGATATCGAGGAGTTGTGTCATCGGGTTCTCGTGATCGATCACGGGAAAATCTTTTTCGACGGACCGCTGGATGAGATCGTCGATCGCTTTTCAGGATACAAAATTTTAAGTCTCACCTTCGAAAAAGAGGCGGCACGCGATCTTTCCGCTTTCGGTGAAATAACGGAACAAACGCCGGTGTCCGTGCAATTAAAGGTTCCACGCGCAAAAGTCACGGAGACCTGCCGCGAACTGCTCGAAGCCTGCGACGTGAGCGACATTAACGTTCAAGAAGTGCCAGTAGAAGAGGTAATCCGCCAGCTTTTCGGCGAACGACGCGAAAATTATCGCGCCGCTGAACTTGCAGCCACGGAAGCCGCGCGGGTCGGTTAGCGCCGCCATGCAGTTTGTCATTCTGAGCGAAGCGAAGAATCTCAGATCGTGCTTCTACGCGGTCATCGATCCAACAGTCAGAGATGTTTCACTTCGCTCAACATGACAGGTCAGGAATGGCTTCTCCGAAACTTGGCAACACACTCCTTTCCATCCCTTCAGCAAATGTAGGATACCGCGGAACCCACCCAAGGTGGCGCAGTTTCGCGTTGCAGACACGCTTGTTGCTGTCACCCCGTTTACGTTGTTCTGTTGATTTTCCAATTGGCGGCAGTGGGCGATTCAGTCTCTGCGCCAACCAGCGATAGCAATCGGTCTGCAGCATCGGTTGATCGTCGACCACGTTGTAGATTTGAGTTCTCTGAGTCAGCAAAAGGAAAATTGCCGACGCAATATCGTCGCGGTGCACTTGATTAACGAAGCGATCGTTTTCCGGATCAATGACTGCGGCACCAGCTAGAAACTTGCTCAGCAATGCCGACCTGCCTGGACCGTAGATTCCGGCGAGCCTCCCGACTATACCGCCCCGCTCGAGGACCAACTTTTCTGTTTCAAGCAGGATCCGCCCCGTCTCGCGAGCAGGCTTGGCCTCGCTTTCTTCGGTCACCCACGAACCATCGCGTTGCGCGTAAACGCTGGTGCTGCTCGTAAGGAGCATCTTCGCCTCAACGAATCGATCGAGCAGATTGTGCGCGCCGTTCAAATAGATGTGCCGGTAAGACTCGGCTCCGCCGCCTCGCGAGCTGGCACAATGAATAACAGCATCGAACGTTCCGGCACAGGCTGTGAGCTCAGCTCGCTGCGAGATATCGACCTGACGCACGGGATAAGGCTTGTTCAACAGCATCGCCGCGGATTCCTCAGAACTGGTCCAGCCTTCCACGGCCCAGCCGGCAGTGTGGAATAAATCCGCGGTCGCCTGGCCAACGTAACCGCAGCCGGCGATCAGAATTCGCCGGCATGATTTTCGATCCTCAACCTGTCGCGGCCGCGATTTCAATTTCTTCAAACATGTTTTTCTGGAGGGCGCGCACTTGCTTGAGACGAATGAGCTCCAGGAGCGCGAGAAATGTTACCACAACTTCCACGCGCGATACGGCCGCCCCAAACAAATCGGAAAAACGCAGCCGCGCGTTATTTGCGACCCGTTGCAAAATCGTGTCAATCTTATCCGAAACACTGAAGCGTTCGGCAAAAATTTCCTGCACGTCCTGTCGCGCTTCGATCCGTTTGATCACTGTCTGGAATGCGTTGATCAATTGAAAAATTCCAACCTCTTCCAGGCGGAGCGGTTCCTGTAACGCCGACGATACGCGGCCTTCTCGCGCAAAAATCCGCTCCCGTTCCAGCTCCCGCAGATGAAGTTGCCCTGCCGCTTCCTTGAACTTTTTGTATTCTATCAACTGCCGGATTAGATCCCAACGCGGATCATCTTCCTCGGCGTCCTCTTCCGGCGGTTGCTGATCGATCGGCAACAGGCTGCGGCTTTTCAGGTAAATGAGGTTCGCTGCCATCACGATGAATTCGCCGGCAAGTTCAATATTCAATTCCTTGAACGCTTGAAGATATTCGAGGTACTGACGAGTGATGCGTACAAGTGAAATGTCGTAAATATCGATCTCATCCTGCTTAATCAGGTAAAGCAGGAGATCGAGCGGCCCTTCGAAAACCTCCAGCTTGACCTTGTAATCAGTTTCCATGTGTCACCGGATGTTTTAGGTGATGTGGGCGAACCGACAGCTTCCTCTACAGGCTACAAGCCACAAGGTCCTTACGCAGGAATTTTCCGGTGTATCCAAACGCTGTTCACGAGCCCGAGGCCAAACATGATCATCAACACGAAGGAGCCGCTGTAACTAATCAATGGCAAGGGTACACCGGTAATTGGCAGCAGCGCGATGGTCATTCCGATATTCTGAAAGATATTTGTGAAGATAAGCGCCGTGATCCCAATGGTCAGAAGCACGCCTAACTGATCTCCTGCGCAAAAAGCAACAAAAAGGCAAGTCAATAGGAGCAGCGCGAACCCGCCGATAAGAAACATTCCTCCGATAAATCCCCATTGCTCGCCGATTGCGGAGAAAATATAGTCGTTATGCACGGCAGTGGCAGGAAGAAACCCGAGCTCGATCTGCGTGTTTGGCGCTTTGAAGCCCTTGCCGGACCAACCCCCTGAGCCGATAGCGATAAGAGATTGGTTAATCGCCCAAGCGGAGCCTTGTTTGTCGATGTCGGGATGCGTAAACGCCGTGATTCGTTGCTGCTGATATGGTTTTAAACCAAAATTGATCGCAATGGGAATGAATGCGACCACAATAAGAATTACGCAGATCAGATACCGCAGCGGAAGGCCACCGACGAACAACAGCGCCAGAAGCACCGGCCCCCAAATGATCACCTCACCCAGATCGGGTTGCATCAGGATGAGCAAGCATGGCGCCGCGGCAATCGCTCCGCAGAGAAGCAATCGCAGCATCGGATGCATATCCCGAAATTGAGTCAGGAATATCGCCAGTACCATAATCCCGGCGACTATGGCAAGCTGTGCCGGTTGAAAATTGATCGGCCCCAAATGCAGCCAACTGCGCGCCCCGTAAACCTTTGTGCCTATAAACTTCGTCAGGATTAGAAAGACGATACCGGCCAGATACATTGGTAGCGCGCCCCAGCGAATCCAGCGGTAGTGAACCAAACTCGTTAGCATAAAAGCAAAGACCCCCACCGCCACCCAGTTTGCCTGCTTTCGCCAGAAATCCGCTGCATACGAGTCTGCGCGTGTGGAAGTGGCGCTGTAAATCGCCACTACTCCAAAGATGGCGAGCCCCAGCGTGGTCAACAGCAGAAGCCAGTTTTGACCCAGCAACTTTCGAAGAAACGGTGTCATCCGATTTTAGACTCGATTAAAGCTCCCGCACATCCACAGGGACGTGTGGATAATTATACGCGCATTGCAATTTTCGCAAAAATGCTGTGCAGCTTTTACTAAATTTTGCTGTTCCTAGCAGGGGACCTGGACGATTTCTGGGTTCGATTAGGAACGTGGCGAGATCGGGGCGGGAGTGCGGTCAACCTGAGGACAGTTTTTCTGTTAAAGACCGGCCGATGTGGAGATTACGCAGGGCCAGGTTACTAGTAATAGGTCTACCGTCATAATCGGTTTACTATCAGTGAGTTAAGAATTTTCCTGGCAAATATTGGTGCTTCACTTGTCTCTGGATTTGAAGCCTACTAAACTAGTCTCCACTTTTGTTCGTTTTCAGGAGAGGAAAACAAATGGCTAAGAGCAGAAAGACAAAGAAAAAGACGAAACGAAAGCTCGCGCACCCTCAACTGCCGATGCAACGGCAGTTGAATTTGCTTCACGAGGGGACGCATTTCGACCTGCGTCCGATGTTTGACGGCTTAAATAAGCGTTACTTTCGCGGGCGTCTTCGTGATTACAAAGTGACATGGGGTCGCCGGCGAAAGCATCGCCCAAAGGAATATTTCATCTTTGGCACAATTCAGGAGCAGGACCGCGTGATTCGAATCAATCGGGCACTGGACCAGCCATTCGTGCCTGCCTGGTTTCTGCGATACGTGCTTTATCACGAGATGCTGCACTCAGTTGTGCCTGATGAGGTGATCTCCCGAGGTCGCCGGCGGGTTCACACGGAAGAATTTAACCGTCGTGAGCGCCAATTCCCAGGTTATCGACGCGCTCGGCGCTGGGAAGAAGAAAATCTCTCGCGTTTCTTGCGCTAAGCACCTCGTCAGCGGGTTTCGGTGATGGGCGCCGGAGAGGCTCTTTCAGACGGCGAGGGCGTCGTCGCTACGTTCTTTTTGATCAGGTACCAGAGCGTTGTCGCGAGCAGGAGAGAGATCAACTTCGCGCGCCAGTTTTTCAGAATTATTCTCTTCATATTTGCTGTGCAACAAAATCTCCGCGAT
>JBKPLM010000142.1:0-4083 GCA_046731655.1 Verrucomicrobiota bacterium
TACCTGGTGATCGCCTGGTGGATTTTCTACCGATGGCGCAATCAGCAGCCGTGGACTTTTTTTCTGTTCGTTTTTGTCCTGATCTCACCAACCGTCCTGTATTTGGCGTCACTCTTATTGTTTCCGCGGGAAAGCGACGTCGATCGTGCCGTCGATTACAAGACGCACTACTATGCGAATCACCGCGCGTTTTTTATCCTTTTCGGGCTGTTTACGCCGGTCGATATTGTTGATTCGCTGCTGAAAGGCGTCCCTCACTTTCTTGCACTAGGACCGGTATACTTCGCTAGCGGCCTGCTCTATTTCGCCGGTCTGATGACTGCTGCAATCACGCGTAACCAGCGCTATCACGAGTTCTACGCGATCTTCTTTCTCCTCCAAACCATCATCATCAGCTTATTCATTTTTCAGACACTGGTTTGAATCGAGGTGGTGAGATGGTCGGGGGTTCTTCAGGTTCAACTGCGGGATCCAAGGCCGAGCGCTGACAGCCTTAATCCGATTACATCTTCGCAAACCTAAACGGTAGCGAACACGGATAAACCGCGTCTGGAATACGATATTTATATAAAGGGGCGGTTGTTTCCCGGGGGGGGTGAACGGGAATGTCATTATGGCAAAAATGTGTGGTTGTCCTGTTGGCCATCGCGATCTTCGGTGGCGCTGGCTATTTCGCGCAAATCGCTTTTCGCCCGGTGGAACTGGCGAGGTTACAGTCGATTCCGTGGGTGAAGTACGTTCACCCTAATATAAAAAGACTGAAACAAGCGCAGGACTTGGTACGTGACGGAAAATTGAACGAAGCCCGCGAAATTCTGGTAAAGGCGCTCGTCCTTGAGCCTAAATCGCCCCTGACCCGTGACTTGCGCGACCTTCTGGGCAACGTCAATACGCAAATCTTTTTCTCGACAGAACCGTCTCCTCGCAAAACGGAATACATTGTGAAGCAGGGCGACGCGCTTTCGTCAATCGCCCGACAACTTGACTCGAGCGCCGAGGCGATTATGCGTGTCAACAATCTCGATTCCGCGTTGATCCGGCCGGGAGAAAAACTGCTGGTGCCGCGGCTTGATTTCGCCATCACGATTGATCTTCCAAATAACCGGTTGGTTGTGCACGATACCCGCGAGTTTTTTACTCAATATCCGATTGTCTCCGCGCAGTTGCCACCGACGCGAAGATCAGAGATTGAGACGAAAGTAGCGGCGAAATCCTCTTGGCAGAACGGCAAAGCGATGCAGGCGGATCATGGAACGCAGAAAAAAGGCACACTGCGAATCGATCTGGAGCACGCCGGCTATGTGCTTTATGGGGTCGGGGAAGAGCGACAGGCGAGCACCTCCGAAATTGCTGTCACGACCGATGACAACGAGCAAACAATGGACTCCCGCGATGTGAATCGTCCGGGTCAGGGAATTGCGATGATGAAAGAGGATATTGCGGACATCGCCCTGCTCATCCGCAAGGGAACACCAGTGGCCATTATCCTCAAGCAAAGTGAAGCCCCAGACGGGAAACGCAGCGAATAAAGTGTTTCGAAATTCTCTTCCAGCAACTCGCGCCAGGAGACTTCGCGTTCGCAAGTTTCAGAGCTCAGCTTTTTCTGCAATATCAAGCACGACACGAAACCGTGCTTTGCCGCTCATCATCCGGTCGTAGGCCTCAGCGGCTCGTTCTAGCGGAAAAACTTCGTTCATCGAGTGCACCATATTTAACGCGCTGAATTTGAGCGTATCCTGTGAATCGATTGAGGTCCCCGAGTACCAGCCTTTGACGGAACGCTGCCCCGTGATCAGTAGAAGCGGATCGACGGAGAGCGGGCCGGCCGCGCCGATCACGATGAGCGTGCCGTTAGGTTCAAGACCGCCCAGCACCGCCGCCATTGCGTCGCCATTGGTTACGGTCGCGATGATAATTTTGGCGCCACCTAACTTGCTCAGTTCCGCCGCGGGATCCGACGATTGACTGTCGATGTAATGCCGCGCACCGAGCTTTTTCGCCAACGGCTCTTTGTCCTTACCGCGCGCGATCGCCACCGTGTTAAATCCCATCTTCGTCGCGAATTGAACACCGAGATGACCCAGTCCGCCGATCCCGAGTACGCCGACAAGATCGCCGGGTCGCGCGCCGCTGTTACGCAATGCGTTGAACGTTGTGATTCCCGCGCACATCAATGGCGCGCTCTCAACTGAGTTCAAATCGTCCGGCACAGACGCGAGCGCTTTCGCCGGTGCGACCATGTATTCGGCATAACCGCCATCGAACGAGATTCCGGTCGTGAGCAAATCCACCTGGCAGGCAAAGAAATCGCCGCGCCGACACGGATCGCAATGTCCGCAATGCGAAGCGTGCCATCCAACGCCCACCCGCTGCCCCGATTTCCAATCCGGAACGTCGGGCCCGACGGCATCAACCACGCCGATCACCTCATGGCCGGGAATCCTCGGATATTGGATCCCGGGCCAGAGTCCTTCCTTGACTAACGAGTCACTGTGACAAACGCCACACGCTTCAACTTTCACCCGGACCCAACCTGATTTGGCTTCCGGTATCTCCCGCTCCACCAGTTCCAACGGTCCCTTCGCCTTTGCAACCTGCACTGCGCGCATTTTCTTCGCCATACTTTGCAATCGTCCTGCTCTCTCAAAAGCGCAAGATCTGTAGCGGCGGTCCGCTTGTCGCGCCAAAGCGTTGCGAAGGCGGGTGACCGCCGTTTTCCTCGGGCAAATCGATTACGGTTACAAGCACGAGCCTACGCCAAGGTTACGGATTGGCAGGCGAGCACGAAATGAAAACAATTTCTCTTCCTGACGGCGAACATGTTCCCGTGCTCGGCCAGGGCACGTGGCGCATGGGCGAGAACACGCGGGCGCACAAGGACGAAGTCGCCGCATTGCGGCTCGGAATCGAGCTCGGCATGACGCTAATCGATACCGCAGAAATGTATGGCGAAGGCGGCGCGGAAACGGTTGTGGCTGATGCAATCGAGGATCAACGCGATCGCGTGTTTGTTGTTACCAAGGTTTATCCGCATAACGCGTCACGAGCCGAATTGCCAAAAGCATGCGATCGCAGCCTCAAGCGTCTCCGAATCGATGCGATCGATCTTTATCTTCTGCACTGGCGAGAGAGAAACACGCCGCTCGGAGAAACGGTGGAAGCGTTTGAGAAACTTGGGACTGCCGGAAAGATCAAACGCTGGGGCGTATCAAATTTTGATGTCGAGGACATGGAGGACCTCTGGTCGATCGAAAACGGAGCAAACTGCGCCGCGAATCAGGTTCTCTATAATCTGGAGAATCGGGAGATTGAATCCAGTCTTCTTCCATTCTATCAGCAATCAACAACCGCTAGTCCGGCTCGGACCAAGGATCAACTAGTAACGATGGCTTACTCGCCGGTTGGTCACGGGCGCGGTTTGCTTGAGAACACAATGCTAGAGAAGATCGCCAAACGCTACGACGCGACCACGTCCCAAATCGCACTCGCGTGGGTACTGCGTCAGCCCGGACTCATCGCCATTCCGAAAGCGAGCAAGGAAAAGCACGTCCGCGAGAACGCGCGATCGATCGAGGTCAAACTGGCCAGAGAAGATCTGGCCGAGCTGGATCGAGAATTTCCACCACCCAAATCCAGGAAATCGTTACCGATGTTGTGACCGGCGCACTTAATCTCGCGCTGTCATTAGCTCGACCGATCAATGCTCTTTGGCAGTGCCAATCCTGCTGCGATCATCCACACCAAGCTTGGGAAAGTTGTCAGCGGAATTAGGAAGCACAATTTCGGAAAAACCCAGCTGAACCAGCTCAACGCTCCAATTCCAGTCAGGGTGAGACCGAAAATCACAATCCATTTTGGCAAGAGTTTCATGAACGCCGCCGGAATGCACACCCCGGCCATGAAAACTGCGAACGGTATGGTAAAACCGACTCCGCCAAGCGCAAACTGGAGATAATACAATGCCGGCAAGACCGCGCTGTTCTGTGCCACAGCAGGAAACGACATGACTCACAAGACGGCCGACGCCAGCGCCATGTTGAATGCCGCCATCAATCCTCCAAACAACGCAATATAAGCGCCGCT
>JBKPLM010000143.1:0-4254 GCA_046731655.1 Verrucomicrobiota bacterium
CGTTCACCGTTGGAATCGCGCTTGTCGGTGTCGTGCTTTGGGGAACGCTTTCCGGGTCCATGCTTCCCTTTCTTCTGCGCAGAGTCGGGGCCGATCCTGCAACATCGTCCGCGCCTTTCGTCGCGACGCTTGTCGATGTGACCGGCTTAATCATTTATTTCAGCATCGCCATGGTCATCATGCGCGGTGCCATGCTGTAGCCCCGGATGCTTTCGGGGCTGGCGTGGCAAGCTCTGGGATTGCCGAGGTCACTGCCCTCAGCTACAACTGAGGAAACTTATGTTGTCGATCCAAAAAATCTTTGGGCGCGATGAAAAGTTCTACGATTTGCTGGAGAAGAGCGCCGAAGAGGCAGACGCGAGCGTACATCATTTGATCGCTCTACTGGAACGGCTCGAGCAGCACGAGTCGCCACAGAGCCTGGAACAATTCATTCTCAGCCGGCGCAAAGACAAGGAAATCACGCAAGAATTGACCGAACAACTTTGCAAAGTCTTCATCACACCTTTCGAGCGCGAAGATATTCAGGCGCTGGCCGGCGCGCTGTATAAAATACCGAAGACAGTGGAGAAAATCGGCGAGCGCGTTTTGATTTGTCCGGAAGATTTGCATGGGCGCGATTTTCGCAAACAGGTCGAGCTTCTCGATCAGGCGGCGGAAACAGTTATGGCGATGGTAAAACAATTACGCAAGGGCACGGACGCGGCGACCGCGCGTGAGATGAATGCAAAGCTCCAGTCGATTGAGGGCGAGGCCGATAAACTCGAGCTCGATCTTTTGCGCGATCTTTATCAGGGCCATTACGAAGCGAAGCAGGTGATTTTTCTGCGCGATCTGTTCGCATTGATCGAAAAGGTCATCGACCGCTGCCGGGATGCAGGGAACATCGTCCTTGAAGTGGCGCTGAAGTATTCGTAGCCCGCTGCCCGCTGCGGCTATGTTTACGTTTCTCACCGTCGTAGTCGCAGCGATCATCTTCGAATACAGCAACGGTTTTCACGACGCCGCGAACGCGATCGCGACGGTTGTCTCGACCAAAGTACTCACGCCGCGGCAGGCCATTGCGATGGCGGCTTTCTTTAATCTCACTGGCGCGCTCCTTGGCGGCGCTGTGGCATCGACAATCGGCAAAGGTCTGGTGGACACGAACGTTGTCACAATGCCCACAGTACTTGCTGCCGTCGTTGCAGCGTTCGCGTGGAACATCACGACGTGGTGGTTCGGTTTGCCTTCGAGCTCGAGTCACGCGCTTATCGGCGGACTATGCGGGGCAGCGCTGGCGACGGCGCGCGGCGATTGGTCGGTCATAAAGTGGAACGCTGGAATATGGCCAAAGGTCGTCGTGCCTATGATCACGTCGCCGCTCGCCGGATTTATCTTTGGGGGGCTACTGATGTTCATCCTTTTCGCCGCACTTCATCGCTTCACGCCGCATTTCGTCAACACCCTATTTGGCAAGCTGCAAATTTTTAGCGCAGCGTGGATGGCGCACAGCCATGGCTCAAACGACGCGCAAAAGACCATGGGCATCATTGCGCTTGCGCTTTTCACCGGTACTAAGGCAGGCAGCTTCGATCATTTACCTGGCTTCCTGACTTTTCTCAGGACTCCAACCTTCAGCCTGCCTGTGTGGGTCGTCGCTCTCTGCGCTCTAACGATGGCAGCTGGAACTGCCGCCGGAGGCTGGCGTATCATTCGCACCCTCGGCCATCGCATGGTGAAATTGCAACCGGTGAACGGGTTCGCCGCAGAGACAACCGCTGCAGTGATTATTCAGGCCGCCAGCTATTATGGGATTCCTCTCTCAACCACGCACGTAATCACAACGTCAATCATGGGCGTAGGTGTAGTGAAACGTTTCAGCGGAATGAAATGGACCGTCGTCGAGCGAATCATCTGGGCCTGGCTTTTTACCCTGCCTGCAAGTGGGCTAATTGGTTACGCGTTGGAGCGGGTTGTGGCTGCGTTTTGATCTTGCGCTCGCCACCGTGAAGACCAGTGTCCGCAATCTATGTTCCCGACCCCGCGGCGCATTGTCATCCTGAGCGAAGCGAAGGACCCCCCAAAAACTCAAACGGCACGCCGAGCCATTTGTGTGACCCATCATCTCGCGTGAGTCCCTCGTCGTCTGCGCGACTCGGGATGACGGCGTATTATTGTTTGACCGCTACGCATCGCGATGATCTTCGCGCATACAAGCCGGGGTTAACGACCGCCGGCTACAGCTTGTCCAGATCTTCAATCACTTTCTCCATGCCGCTGACCACAAGCGCGAACCGATCGTAGTCGAGCTTGTCGGGGGTGTCGTGCGCCGAATGGTAATACGGATAACGAAACGGCGCGGTGTCGGTGATCATGATGCCATGATATCCGTTTCGCCAGAATGACCATTGATCCGACCAGCTCACGCCAGGAATAAACCAGGGAAGCGACGCGCCTTCGGAAGGAATCTTTGCATGTTTCCGAAAGAGCGCGATGGCGCGACGCAGCAGCGTCCGTGAATGAACGTTGCTGACGAATCCGATAAAGTTGCCAACCTTGGGATAGAAAGCGCCTAGTGTTCGCGACGGATAGTTTTGCGAATTCGGTGCATCGGAAAAATAGCCGATCGTTTCGAGACTGATCATGGCAGAGATTTTGTCGCCGCGCGCTTTGCATCTGCCGGCGTAAACAAGGCTTCCCATTTCGCCGGACAAGAAATAAGGCGGCTCTTCGTTAACAAACGCGACGAAGCGCAACGTGTGTTCTGTTTTCTTACCTGCAAAGCGCCGCGCTAGGGCGAGCATCGCGGCAATGCCGCTGCCGTTGTCGTTCGCGCCCGGCGAGCCAAACACTGAATCATAATGCGCGCCGATCAGGATAATCTCGGGACGAGAATTCCGAATTTCCGTTTCGATATTGTGGCAGGATTGTCCACGTAGTTCATAACTGTCCCGTCGCGGATGAAGACCAGCGCGGGAAAAAGAGTTCTCGATAAAATCGGCAGTGGCGTTGAGCTGCGCGTAGTGCCACATGTTTCGCTCGCCGATTTCTCCAGCGAGCTTTTGGACGTCGGCGCGCAGCTCTTCACGCAATGCAACTTCATCAGGCGAGAGCGGCGCCGCCTTGGAAATATTTTTTCCGGGCATCCTCATTCCGAACCACCAGAGTAATGCCAAAACCGCGGCGACCGCGATAACAACGCGAAGAGCGCTGAAGAAAATTTTTGAGAGAGTGGATGCGTGCACGATCGGTGTTAATTAGGTAGGCCGCGACCGTCCCTCGACCGGATCGGGACCTTTGAGCTCGTCGAAACGGCCGGGCGCGCCGATGCGTGCGGACGGCTCGGCGATCCGTCCCCACCAATTGGATATCACAATATCACGCGATCTTTGTTCGAAATCGCGACGCGCAGAAAGCGAAGAGCAAGGCCGACATCACAATGAGAATGGCAAGCTGCGGCCAGTATTCGAAGAAATTTGCTCCGCGCAGAATGATCGCGCGCATGAGTGCGATGAAATAGGTCGTGGGAAACAGCGCGCCGAACGCATAAAAAATCCACGGCATGGTTTCCCGGGGAAAAATGAATCCGGAGAAGAAAACGCTTGGCAATAGGAACACCATCGACATTTGCAGCGCCTGCATTTGATTCTCGGCCTTCGTTCCGACCACCAACCCAAGACTGAGCAAGGCGAAGACGTACACCAAAGTGGAAAACATCATCGCCACTACGCTGCCCTCGATGGGGACGAAAAACACAAACCGCATAATCAGGAACAAAATCACCGCCATGGCCATTCCGATGCACAAATACGGCACGAGTTTGCCGAGCATGAGACCACTGCGGCTCAATGGACTAACGAGTAGTTGCTCGAGTGTGCCGCGTTCCCGCTCGCGCACGAGTGCCATCGCCGCGGCGACTGTCGTGCCGATTTGCAACACCACCCCGATCACGCCTGGCACATAAAAGTTCGGTGCGCGCATTGCTGGGTTGTAAAGCATCTGTGGTCGAACATCGATCGGCACTCCTTGCCTGCCGGTTTCGCGCAGAAGTGACTCCACTGATTGCGTCAAGGCCACGCCGAGTCCGGTGTTAAGAGCTTGCAGCGCCGTCGTGGAATTGGATCCATCTACAAGCAATTGAACCTGCGCAGAGTGGCCTGCATTAAGGTCTCGAGTAAAGTTCGGCGGAATATCCAAAGCGGCGTAGGCGCGGCCTCTCCGCATTTCGCTCTTAAGCTCATCCAGGCTGTGCACCTCGCCCACCACGCGAAA
>JBKPLM010000144.1:0-3088 GCA_046731655.1 Verrucomicrobiota bacterium
TCACGACATCATGGAGGGCTTCGAGTGTTTCTTCAATTGGCGTATCGTAATCCCAGCGGTGAATCTGATAAAGATCGACATAATCCATTCCTAGGCGGCGCAAACTGTGGTCGATCTCCGTCATGATCGCTTTGCGGGACAGTCCGCGCCCGTTCACATCGGAACGCATCGCGAAATAGACTTTCGTAGCGACGACTACCTCGTCCCGTTTCGCAAAATCGCGTAGCGCCCGGCCCAAAACTTCTTCGCTCCTGCCATTTCCATACATGTTGGCTGAGTCAAAAAAGTTAATGCCAAGCTCAAGCGCCCGTTTGATGAAAGGTCGGCCTTGTTCCTCATTCAGACCCCACTCTCTCTCCTCGAGTCCGTAACTCATGCAGCCCAGACAAATTCGCGATACCTTGAGCCCCGTCTTACCAAGATTTGTATAGTTCATAGCACTTATTTCTCCTTTTTAATCATCCGCGCTTCGTTTCAAGGCGACTCCGGCTATCACTGCGCCGACACCGCTTAGTTCGGAAATCGACGGAATTTGTCGCAGAACGACTATCCCTACCAGACACGCTGTAGCAGGCAACAGCGACAGCATAAGCGCGAAAGTGGCCTTCGATAATTGTGCCATTGCAAATTGATCGCAGATGTAAGGGATCACGGAGGAACAAATGCCGACTCCGGCGCCAGCGAGAAGGAGCATGGGATCCAGCAGCACTGTCGATGCGCTCTTCAATCCAATCGGAGTAACCACAGCACTTGCGACGAGCATTGCCATTGCCAGCCGCTCAACTCCGCCGCGGCCGCCCGCTGCGGCTATCCGGTGCCCAAGCAGAATGTAGAGAACGAACAGCGCGCAATTCGCAAATGCAAAAATGTATCCAATCGGTTCGCCGCTGATTCGCACACTGGTTAGCAGGAAAACGCCTCCGCACGCGAGCAGCAAAGCGGCAAGATTGCGCATCGTCCGCACGCCGAACGCCGCCAACGCAATTGGTCCAAGGAACTCAATGGTTCCGACCGTCGCCAAGGGAAGCCGGTCAATCGCCAAATAAAAACAGACGTTCATAATGGCCAGCACGAAACCTAATGCGATTACGATTCGCCTCTCGCCTGTCCCCAGTTCAGCGAATAAACGCCACGGACGCTTCCAGAATGCGAACACTACGGCCGCGCTTGCAATCCGCAGCCACGCGACGCCTAATACGTCAACCCTGGCAAACAGAAGCACGGCAAAGGCTGGACCGAGATAATGAAAAATGGCGCTGCAAATGAAAAAGGCTTCTGGCGGAACAGGTCTCGTCGCGTGCGCCCGCTCCCGTGTCATCGGCTTGATTGGCAGGACAACCTTGTCCGTCATAGAAATAAGTTAGAACGTCGGGCTACGCCTGCAACATAAAATAAGTAGAAATGTGCCAATTAATGCTACTATTTAATGTTTTATAGCTTTAACTAAGGTGAATATTAAGGAAATAATAAAGGATCACAAGAATATTGAAATTTTGAAGCTCTTGCAACGGAATCCCCGGATGTCGATCGCCGAGCTGGCCCGAAAAATCAGGATGTCCAATCCGGCAGCGAAGGAACGTGTCCGGCGCTTGGAAAAGAGTGGTGTGATTGCTGGCTATCGTCTCGACCTCGATCCGAAAGCAGCGGGACACGAGATCACCGCGTTCGTCAGAATCCGGCCGCTCCCCGGACACGTGCCGAAAATCTCGGCGCTAGCTCAGCAAATTCCCGAGGTCGTGGAATGTCATCGAGTCACTGGAGAAGATTGTTTCATTCTCAAAGTTCATCTGCCTGAAATTGCTTCTTTGGATCGTGTGCTGGATCGCTTTCTCGTTCACGGGCAGACCACAACGTCGATCGTGCAGTCCTCGCCGGTGCCTCCGCGGGCACCGCAGCTTTTGACCACGCCCGCTCACAAGAGCAGGAAACATGCGTGACTATACTCGAGGATTCATGATTCGTTTTCGAAGCAGTACAGGAAGACAGGCTTCGCCTGTCCTGGGCAAACGTGCGTTTCGCATGTCGAAGAAAAACAGGCAGCCGAGACGGCCGCCTGCTATTGCAGCCGGAACGGCTGTCTTCCGTTTTGTCATCGCCGCGACGTCGATCTAGCTTTGTGACATAATGGGTAGTACCTTCGGCCAGCTCTTTCGCGTCACCACTTTTGGCGAATCGCACGGGGGCGGTGTAGGCGTGGTGATCGACGGCTGCCCGCCGAACATCAAACTCTCCCACGCAGATATCCAACGGGAGCTGGACCGCCGCCGTCCGGGACAAAGTAGGATCACAACGCAGAGGAAAGAGGAAGATCAGGGCGAAATTCTATCCGGCGTTTTTGAGGGGAAAACACTGGGCACTCCGATCGCGATTCTGGTGCGCAATAAGGATGCACGGCCAGAGAACTACTCTGAGATCGCAGAGAAATTTCGGCCCTCACATGCCGACTTCACTTATGAAGCCAAGTACGGGATTCGAAACTGGCAGGGCGGCGGCCGTGCTTCAGCGCGCGAGACCATTGGCCGGGTGGCAGCCGGTGCAGTTGCAAAAAAAATATTGTCATTGCTGTATGCAGAATTCGAAATCGTCGCTTACGTCGCGCAAATTCACGAAGTCGTTGCGAAAATCAATCGGTCCGCGGTGAACGAAAAAGACGTCGAGAAGAATATTGTTCGCTGCCCCGATGCTGCGGCGGCAAAGAAGATGGTCTCGCTCATCGAGCGAGTTCGTGGCCAGGGCGATTCGGTGGGAGGTGTTATTGAATGCATGGTTCGCGGCATTCCGCCGGGACTCGGTGAACCGGTTTTCGACAAGCTCGATGCAGATATGGCTAAAGCGATGCTGAGCATACCGGCAACCAAAGGATTCGAGATCGGTTCCGGTTTTGCGGCGACGCGGATGCGGGGCTCGGAGCATAACGATCCGTTTGAGATGCGCGGTGGGAGAATTCGCGCGGCAACCAACAATTCCGGGGGCGTGCAGGGCGGCATCAGTAATGGCGAGGAGATTTACTTTCGCGTCGCGTTTAAGCCAACTGCTACAATCGGCCACGAACAGAAAACGGTGACCAGTTCGCGCAAGCAAACTCAGC
>JBKPLM010000145.1:0-17373 GCA_046731655.1 Verrucomicrobiota bacterium
CTAGCCACGAGCGTTCGTTCGAACACAAAAACACACAGCGCGAAACCGACTAGCGTGACCAGACGCGCGGCGCCAATGGGCAGGCCAATGTAACTCGTGCCCAGAACCGGCCAAAGCGCGATCGCAAGCACAACGATCGGCAGCAAAACGAATATCGACATGGTCCAAAGCGCTGACATTCGCGCAGGATTGCGGCGTGAGAACAATCCGAAGATCGCTCCGGCAATTGCGCCAACGACGAGTTGACCAGCTATCGTCGATCCAACGCCGAGTTGCTTAAGATGATTGTAACCGCCGACCTTGCCCATCAGGGAAAGGAAAGGACCAGGCGGGATGAAAACCGAGAGGCGATCGCCAATGATCACGAGCGGTGTAGCGAAGCCAAGCACGGCGAGCAACAGCATCGCCGCCGTCATCACGACTCCGGCAAGCAACCCGGCAAGTAGCCCGACGAAAATTGCCTTCGCTCCACTCACAGCGGTTGCCGATCTTATAGATTGCGCGCCACAAGGAAATCAAATTACGCGTGCTTTCAGAACACTGAAGGCTTCGGCGGCTATAGTGCGCTGTGCTCAGCGGCTCGCCGCCCCCTCGAATAGTGCGCTATGGAGAGGGATATGCTACAGTCGCCGTTTCAGTCCCGGTTTTTGTAGCCAAAAGAATTTTCCGTACCCGCTCCACCACCATCGCGGAAGTAACCTGTTTCATGCAGGCGTGACCAAACGGGCATTGGCTCAAGCGACGGTAATTGCATGGCGAACACGATAAGTCCACGCGCACAACCGATTCCGGTCGTTCGTACGGGCCGATGTGAACCGGGTTGGTCGGGCCGAAGACACTGACCATCGGTTTGCCGAGCGACGCGGCAACGTGCATCGAGCCGGAATCGTTGGTTACGGCGACCTCGGCACGTCGAATAAGGGCGGCCAAATCTGCGGGCGTTGTTTTTCCGGAAAGATCGCACGCACCTGGCGCCGCGGCGGCGATTTGCCGGCAGCGCAGCTGGTCGCGTTTGGTTCCCGCCAAGGCAACGGCAAATCCATCGCGGAGAAAATGCCGTGCGACACCTGCGAATCCTTCAATCGTCCAATGCTTCGTCTCCCAAATGGTTCCCGGCACCAGAACAACCAACGGTTGGGACGCATCCACACCTTTCTCTTTCAGTAACCGCTCAACGTTACGCACGGTTTCAGAAGAAAGATGAATTGTTAGATCTGGCGGGTTGTCATCGAATCCAAGTAGTTCTCCGACCCACAGGTAACGATCAATTGCATGCACGTCGAGAGTCGGAATTGGGATGCGATGCGTGTATGCGATCCATGAACCCTCGCGCGCACCGCGCCAGCCATGGCTGGGTACATTTTTGAGATCGTGCTCGGTGGAAATTGTAAGCGTTCGTTTGATCGGTCGATCAAATCCAATACGCACGCGCGCGCCACTGATGAGCGCGAAAAAAGCCGAACGCACCTGGCCATGCATGTCGATCACGAGATCGTACTTCGCGCGCCGAATTTGTTTGAGCAGATCGAGAAATTCCAGCATCGCGCGCCACCTGCGACCTTTTTTCGAGAAATCGCGTCGCGCAAAAAGAACGACGTTTGAAAGCGCCGGATGGCAGCGCACGATTTCCGCGTTCTCAGGCGTGATCAGCCAGTCAATCCGCGCACGCGGATATCGCGCGCGCAGCTTAACCAGCACCGGGATCGTATGCACAACATCACCCAGCGCCGAGGGCTTGATCAATAGAATCCGCGAGAATTCGGCGGATCGCAGTGCCAATGCGTCGGAATTCTTTGGGGGTTCCATCTGACCGTTCAATTGCTGAAAAGTAAATCAAACCGGGCAGCGTAGCTACAGCTACCTGGTCGCGCGCTTAGGCCGCCTGTTTTTCGCCTGACAGCGCGCCACGGAGTTTCTTCATCCACGCGGAAAACCGATGCCGGTTTTGCTCGCGCCGTACTACCGCCTCACTCGTGACCCAGTTGAATTGAATGACGCGGCGCGGGCCGGTGAAAGGCTTGTGACCGTGCCACGAGTTATTGCTGCGGCGAAACGCCAGCAGCGTGCCTTCGGTTGGTGGCACCTCGAGAATGACGTCATCCAGATTCGTCCCGGATCGCAACAATCGAAGCTGGCCACCGGACGATTCCCAAGCTGAATTCATATAGACAAGGATAGTGATGATCTTTGTCTCAGAATCGGTGTGGATTTTGCCATCTTTCTCGCTACAACGTCCGCGCACGGTGATCATGTCCGGACGATTAGTCAGATCGACGTCAAATTTTTCCTCAAATGCTTTGCGAAACTCTTCGCTGCGCATCTCCTCGATCAGCTTCGCGAACGCCGGGCCATAAGTCACTTCGCGAAGGGGAAAGCTACCCGCCCGGCCAACCTTGGGGTAATCCTTATCGATTGCAGCACGCGCCTCAGCCTTTACAAACTCTGGAACGATTAAAAAATCGAACGGCTCGCGGGTGAGCGGCGTCGCGCGAAATCTCTCCAGATCAAGCGTCGAAAGCATTGGGCGACGCTACACGAAAACTCTGGAACTTCTAGACGGAATCGAACTATCCGAGAGCGACGCGCACCAATGTCGCAGCAATGCGGGCACCAGCGACAAATGTGCCGCGGAACGTGCCTGACACTTTGGATTCGCCACCGGCACGCCGGCGATAGTTTACGGGGATTTCGAGAACTCGCAGCCCGTCGCGCGCGGCTTTCATCTGCATCTCTAGATTCCAGCCGTAGGTCTGCTCGCGCATGTCGAGCCGTTCGAGCGCATCTCGACGAATGGCACGAAATGGGGACATGTCCGTGTAACGAACCCCGTAGAGCAGATGCAAAACCAACCCGGCGAGTCGACCAGCAAAGATTTGCTGGAGATTCATGCTGCCCGATTCGCGTTGTCCGCGGGTTCGCGAGCCAATCACGAAATCATGCGTCCCGCGTGCCACGGGTTCGACAAGCTGATTCATGAACGCGGGTACGTCGCTGCCGTCGCCATCGAGAAAAACCACAATGTCGCATTCGGGCGAAAGCGCACGAACGCCGGCGGCGCAAGCGCGTCCATATCCGCGCGGCGCGGTTACCACGCGCGCACCTGCTTTATGTGCGCGCACGGCAGTTCGATCCGTACTGCCGTTATCAACGACGATCACCTCGTTAGGCAAACCTGTCGCGAGACATTCGCGCACAACCCCAGCGATCGGTTCCTCCTCATCAAGAGCGGGGATAATGACCGAGACGCTGCTCATCGCAAAACCAACCACGCGCTGGTGAAATAAATCACCAGCGCAAAAAAATCCGCCAGTGCCAGGGTAATCGGTCCTGCCGCAATTTTTGGGTCCAGCTTGAACCAGTGAAGAAGCGACGCCACGCCCAGGCCAAACCCGCACGCCGTGACGAGTGAAAACGCAATGCTGCCTCCGATGACCAACGCCGCAGCGCCATTATTTCGCCACAGCCAAACAACCAAGCCGACGACCAGCCCGCACGCGGCACCGAGCAGGAGCGAGGTCACTAATTCTCGACGAAATGCCGTAGCCAACCAGCGCCACGTGACTTGAGCAGAACGTAACGCGTGAATTGTTACGCTCATCGATTGAATGCTCACGCTTTCATTTAGTCCCAGCACCATTGTGAGAAAGAACGCCAGCACTAAACTGTGTGCGAGTGTCGCTTCAAAAAGCCCGGCTAGGATCGCCGAAAGCGTGCCACCCGCCACGGTGACGAGCAGCCACGGAAAACGGAACCGGAAAACGCGCCAGGGAGACGCGCCGCGGATTTGCTCGATGTGAAAGCCGAGAGCCTCAAAGAATTCGGGACTCATCTGCGCAATAGGAGTCGCAACTTGTCGGGATTCACTTTCGCCTGCCTCCAAGATTTCTTCGGCGAAAAGGTTCGCGTCGATGATGCCCACCACGCGGCGTTGCTCGTCCACGATGGGAAACGCCAGAAATTTGTAGAGCACAAAAAATTCGCAGGCATCGAGAATCGTTGCGGTCGCGGGGACAGCTGCAACGCGCGGCACCATGATCTGGCGCAATGGTGTTTCCAGCGATGCTGTTAGCAAACGGCGTGTAGGAACCACACCAACCAGCCGTTCCTCTTCGTCGATCGCATAAAAATAAATGACGCGTTCACCCACGCCCTCGCGCCGAATGCGCTCCAGTGCTTCGCCTACCGTCATGCCCGCGCGGAGCAACGGAAAATCTTTGCGCGCATGATCGAGAACCGGCGCATTAAAATCGGGAATGGTGGCGGCGATGTTCATCTCGATACTCGATGAACGATGCCTTTGTTCTTCAAGATTTCGGTGGCTTCACTGAAGTAATCACGAATGTCTGATTGTGCGCGGATCCATTCAATGTATCGGCGGATGCCTTCGCTGAGACCGACAACCGGTTTGTAGCAAGCCGATCGAGCGAGGGTGGTATCGCTAATGAGATGACGCATTTCGCCCGGACGAAATTCGCCATTGATCTCAGGCGCGATGTCGATATTCAGAGCATCGGAAAGTTGTTCGGCGACTTCGCGGATCGGGGTTCCATTTCCGCTGCCGATGTTCACCGGCAGGCCGTCAAGCTTGTCTGTTTCCGCGGCGAGCAAATTCGCGCGGGCGATGTCTTCCACGAATGAAAAATCGCGGGTCTGTTCCCCATCTTCGTACAGCACAGGCGGCAAGCTGTTCAACAAACGCGTGCAAAAAATCGCGATGACGCCGGTGTAGGGATTAAAGATCGATTGGCGCGGTCCGTATGTGCAGGAGTAACGCAGTGCGACAGTGGGAATACCGAGCTGTTTTCCCCATAGGAGAACCAGCCGCTCTTGATCAACTTTCGTCAGGCCGTAAACGGTTTCGCCGCCGACCGGCGCATTTTCCGGAGTCGGAACGCTTGTTGTGGCTGCGTTGCAAAGTGGGCAATGCACCTGCCAATCGCCTTTTCGCAATTGCTCCACCGGACGCACCGCCGGAAAAACCAATCCATGCTTGGGGCAATCGCCGGCGCCTTCGCTGTAGACAGCCTGCGAGCTTGCAACAACCACTTTCTTAACCGGCAGGTTTTTCTCGCGAATGGCTTCGAGCATTTGGGCAGTGCCCAGCGAATTTACGTGCACAAATTTCGTAATCTCTGGCATGTAACCGCCGTAGGCAGCTTGGTGAAAAACGACGTCTATCTTGTCTAGCGCGGCGATAACCGTGTCACGATCACGCAAATCGCCGTGAATGAATTCCGCCTTTTTGTTGATCCAAGCCGGCTTTCCGCGACGGTGGGTTTGCGGTTCCAGATTATCGAGCGCTCGAACCCGCCAGCCTTTGCTCACGAGAAGATCGACTACGTGTGAGCCGATTAAGCCTGCGCCTCCGGTAACTAATGCGCGTTTTGCCATGCCAATATGAGGCTAGCCATACAGCTGTTGTAGGACAACCGCTTCGGTGCTCTCGGTTCAGCAAGCGAAGCGCCCGCCCTACAACGACCAAATACGTTCGCGACCATCGCGCGCGATAAGTTCGCGCAGAAATTCCTTGGTCCGCGGCGCGAGATTGTCACGCGCATTGTCGCTCAGCAGTTCACCGCAAAGTCGATGTAGCATCGCGCGATTATCCACGTCAAATCCGCGAGGCAATTCATCAACCCTGACACCGATTTGGGTCGCGCGTTGTCTTGTTTGCTCGAAAACCTGTTCGGTACTCCAGTCGATTCGCTCAAACACCTCTCGATGCAATCGCTTTAATCCAATCAAATAGTAACCACCATCGTCACAAGGACCCAGGACGATGCGGTCACCGGGCAACGAAAGAAGTTCTATAGCCTTGGTAAAATTCTCAGCGGGAACCGTCGGGCTGTCGGAATCAATCAGACAAACGACTTTGAACCCGCACCTAAATAAATCCTCTGCCGCAAAATAGAGGCGTTCACCGAAATCTTCGCCGCGCTGTGGCAACAGACTGAAATCGACTGGCAAAATATCGGTATAGTCTGACTCGGCGCCGACTGGAGTATAAACGGCAATCCCACATACGGTTGACCGGCCGGGCTCCGGCGCAGTTCGGCCGCCGCAACAAACGGCAATCGCCGCGCCAGTATCCTGCAAGAAACGCCTGTTGAGCTGCGCCGCTTCGTCATTCGTAAGCGGCGGGACAAGGCGTGTTTTCACCTCCCCTGCGCGAGGCGCCTTGGTCATCAGCGCCAATGCAGAGCAGCCATCAAACTTCTTAGCCGCTCTATCCGGATCAACAACGCGGTGACCTCTTCTCATTCGTTGCGTTGTCGGTTGCCAGTCCTTTTTCGCAAAGAGCGTATTGGTAGCGTCCATCCTGCCAAGTCCTGATGTTTTTCCATGGTTGCGACGGGAAGAGATTGGTGAATGCGTGGGCAGAAAATACCGTGGCTTTGTACGGTTCCCGGTAACCATTTTCGGAGGGACTCAACCCCACGAGAAGCCACATCGCCAAAAGTGGAATCGATGCCCAAAAGGCGTAGCGCGGTTCGGCAACAAAACAGCGACCTCCCGGCTTCAACACACGATACATTTCGGCAATGACGCCAGCCTGCTCAGGCAAGATAGTGAGTAGTCGCGAAGCCAGGACGACATCAAAGGCTGCATCGGGACACGACAACTTCAGGGCGTTGATTCGTTTGAAGCAACAATTGTTCAGGTGAAGCGCCTCGGCTCGCTCGATAGCCCACTGCACTTGTTTCGCTGAACGATCCACCCCGGTAACTAGCATGTCCCGAAAGCGCTCTCCTAATCGGCATGAGTAAAACCCGGGCCCGCACCCAAGTTCAATCAGAGTTGTTCCCGGAGCAGGAGACCCCTCCGGCCAAAGCGCCGTAATAATACGCTTCGTATCATCACGGAAAAGGTGTTCGCGACAGAATGCGTAAACCCAGGTCGCATGCTCGAAAAGGCTGTCATTTTTGTACGGTTGGTACGCGCGCGCGTTTGAAATTGTTGTCGGCACATGAAGTGGAACCTGTTCCCGCGACATCTTATCGTTGTTTCCAGTAGCACAATCGGTTCTCGTTTGGTTTTTCGGCGTCAAAAAGTTTTCCACAGCCGGTAATGAATTTGATCAAAGTTTTCACTCTTCTAATCTTATTCTTCTAAGTGCGAATAAGTCAGTCCAATGCACGATGTAATTGCCTCATGTTTTACCATCGGGATGAGCTGTTGATAACGTCAGCATGAAACACCGACAGCTTTGGCTTTGTCGAACAAGGGCGGGACTTATTCAAAGTTATTCGAAGATATTGGCTTCTTAATCTTAAATGCTTTAACAACGCTAAATGCCCATTAAGAAGATCTTCTTGTTGAGTATTGCCCTGCCCGTCGCAGCATTTTCGTCCGTATGGAGCAGCGAGGAACCATCGCTGTGGAAAATTCAACAGATTCTTGCCGGCAAACAATATGTGGACCTGACGCACGAGTTCGCACCAGGAATCCCGCACTGGCCAGGGTTTCCCGATGAGGCACGCAAAACAATTTACTGGTACGAGAAGCGTCCTAATATCATGGGAACGGGTTTCTTCTCCGAACTCTATACGCATGTCGGCCAATGGGGGACGCACGTGGATCCACCGGCTCATTTTATAAAGGGACTTCGCACGGTAGACCAGATCGATCTGAAAGAAATGGTGCTGCCTCTTGTTGTCATCGATGTGCACGACGAGGCGGCGAAAAATCCCGATTACACGCTATCGCTCGAGCGCGCAAAAAAATGGGAAACAGAGCACGGACCAATCCCTGTGGGTGCGTTTGTTGCGATGCGAACCGATTGGTCAAAGCGGTGGCCCGATGCGGGAAAGATGGAAAACAAGGACGCCAATGGCATCGCACATTATCCCGGATGGAGTTTGCCGGTATTGAAGTACCTTTATGAACAGCGCAAGATTACGGCGTCAGGTCACGAGACTACAGATACAGATCCGGGAGTCGCCACCAGTAAAGACAATTACTCGCTGGAAACGTACGTTCTTAGTACAAACCATTATCAGATCGAACTGCTCACCAATCTCGATCAGGTCCCGGAAGCCGGCGCACTTGCGATCGTAAGCTTTCCAAAACCAAAAGGCGGCTCAGGATTTCCAGCGCGGGTGTTCGCGATTTTGCCCTGAATTTTGATTGCGGCAGGCGCGCGATGGGAGTGCTGCTGTTTGACCACTGGTTACCAGACAATCAATGCCTGGAGGAATTGCTGTGAGCGAACCAGGTCCATGTTACGCCGAATACATGGCCGAAAATGTTTTTTCGGTGAGTTGACCGAAAGTCATCGGACGAACGAAGGTAGGCGTCGAGTCCATGCACATTAGCGATATTATGCGGGGGGATTCTCCCACATTTTCGTTCGAGTTCTTTCCGCCGAAAACCGCGGAGGCGGCCGAGACTCTCTATCAAACGATTCGCGATCTTGAATCTTACATGCCGCATTTTGTCAGCGTGACGTACGGTGCCGGCGGATCAACACGTGGTTTGACGCACGATCTCGTCGAGCGCATCCAACACACAACAAAGCTCGACCCGATTCCCCACCTTACCTGCGTCTGTCATAACGAAGAGGAGATCGATGCCATTCTTCTTCGATACGCCAAGTCGGCGATTGGAAACATTCTCGCCCTCGGGGGTGATAGGCCAGTGGGAATTGCCTACGATAAATCGCGGGACTCATTCCAACACGCAATCGACCTGGTTAAATTCATTCGCCGGTTCAACCAGTCCGGCGAGCATCCGGACCGCCGCGGTTTCGGGATCGGAGTGGCCGGCTTTCCCGAAGGACATCCTGCCACGCCGAATCGGTTGCTCGAGATGGATCACTTCAAAGCGAAAGTGGACGCCGGCGCCGACTACATCGTTACTCAGCTGTTCTTCGACAATCGCGATTTCTTCGATTTCCGCGAACGCTGTGCCCTCGTCGACATCAAAATCCCAATTATCGCTGGCATCATGCCGATTACCTCCATTAGCGGCTTCAACCGAATAGCGCAACTCGCGGGCGGCGCACGATTCCCCGCCAGGCTTCTCCGCGCCCTACAGCGTTGCCAAAACGATCCTGAGATGGTCAGGCGTGTCGGCCTGCATTTCGCGATAGAACAATGTCACGACCTTCTGGACAACGGTGTCGCCGGTATTCACTTTTACACACTCAACCGTTCCGATGCGACCCGGCTGATCTTTGACAGTCTCGGTATTCCGCGTCGGAGAAGTGCAGAGCCCTCGAGTGTCTAGGTGGGCCCTACGGGATCTGAAGCCCCGATAACGCAGCTGGCGAGATTTGCGCGAAGCCGACGACGCGAGCAGAATTTCCGGATGCCGAAAGTCAGCCGCGCGATTTGCTGGCAAGTTGGAGCGACTCTTATTGCAATTGTACTTGCAATCGTGCTTTCGCGTTTCCTTCCGATCGTCAGTTTTATCGAGACATCGCAACAGCGCGTGATGAGCTGGGGTGCCTGGGGAGCCGTTTGTTACCCGCTGCTTTTCGCCGCGTGTAATATCCTTCTGCTTCCCGGGGGCATTCTTGCTGTCGGCGGAGGTTTCTTTTTCGGATTATGGTGGGGTTTTCTAATCGTGCTGGTGGGAAATGTCGTTGCTACAGCAGTTTCCTTTGCTATAAGCCGATGGATCGCTAGACGATGGTTTCAGCAAAAACTTTCACGTAACCAGACATTGCGCGCATTAGGACCTGCAGTAGAGCGCGAGAGCTGGAAGATTATTCTGTTGAGTCAACTGCATCCGCTTTTCCCCACGAGCCTGCTGAATTATTTTTATGGCATAACGCGAATCCCGTTTGGCAGCTACATGCTGTGGGCGTCGGTCGGTCGGGCGCCTGGCCTTTTTTTGTACGTTTATGCCGGCACGCTGGGTCAGTTTGCAGTACGCATCATGCGCGGGAAAAGTTATCCTCGCATGATCGAGTATTGGATATGGGGAGGCGCGTTTGTGACGACAGGTCTGCTTTTGATAGCGCTAGGCCGTATGGCCTACGCCGCTATTCAGACCGCGCACAATTCGACGGAGCCCAGTGAGAAAACGAATGCCGGTGAGCGCATTCATATAAAGAGCTAATATATAGGTAGTTATGTCAATTATTGGATTTCGGCTACCAACAGAATATGAAGTACTGGTTGTCGGCAGCGGCCATGCCGGAATCGAGGCCGCACTAGCCGCAGCGCGAATTGGATGCCGGACTTTGATGTTAACTCAAAACTTGGACACGATTGGGCAAATGTCCTGTAATCCAGCGATCGGGGGGCTAGCCAAGGGGCACATTGTCCGCGAGATAGACGCCATGGGCGGTGCAATGGGATCAAATGCCGATGCCACAGGCATTCAGTTTCGGATGCTTAATAAAACAAAGGGGCCATCGGTCCGGGCGCCCAGGGCGCAGTGCGACAAAAAGGCTTATCAATTCCGCATGAAGGCCATCTTGGAATCGGCAGAAAATCTTGACATTAAACAGGCAACTGTCTCACGCATTCTTGTGGAGGACGGAAAGGTCGTTGGCGTGGAAACCGATTTGGGCCTAACAATCGCTACTCGAAGTGTCGTGATCACGTCGGGGACATTTTTGCGAGGCCTCCTCCACGTCGGCGAAGCTAGCAAGCCTGGCGGACGAATGGCCGATGCCAGTTCCAGCCTCAGCGAAAATCTTCAACAGTTAGGTTTCCAAGTCGGGCGATTCAAGACGGGAACGCCGTGTCGCTTAAACGCGCGCTCGATCGATTTTTCCCGGTGCGCAATCCAACCTGGCGACGAACCACCGCCGACTTTCTCCTTTTATGGTGAGGAAAGTGGCGCTAACGGAGCAGACATCTTTACACCGAATCGCTTTCTGGGAGGAAAGTTCCACGTGGAACAAATGCCCTGCTGGATAACCCATACTACCAAGAGGACGCATGAGATTATTCGAGCTAATCTTGATCGCTCTCCGCTCTATGCCGGCCAGATTAAAGGCACGGGACCCAGGTACTGCCCATCGATCGAGGACAAAGTTGTAAAGTTCTCGGATAAGGCATCGCATCAACTTTTCCTTGAGCCGGAAGGCCGCCACACAAAAGAATATTACGTTAACGGCATCTCGACGAGTTTGCCGTATGACGTTCAACTGGAATTCTTACATTCCATACCTGCTTTGGAGCGAGCTGAGATAATGCGCCCGGGATACGCTGTGGAATACGATTATTTTCCGCCAACGCAGCTTTTTCCAACCCTTGAAACCAAGCTGATCGATGGTTTGTACTTTGCCGGCCAGGTTAACGGGACATCGGGGTACGAAGAGGCGGCTGCTCAAGGTTTGATTGCGGGCGCTAACGCTGCCTTAAAGCTTCAAGGCCGCTTGCCACTAGTGCTCGAGCGAACTGAAGCGTACATAGGAGTTCTTATGGACGACCTCGTCACTAAGGGCACCGAAGAGCCTTACCGTATGTTTACAAGCCGGGCCGAGGACCGCTTGTTCCTGCGACACGACAATGCCGATCAGCGCTTGACCTCTCGGGCATTTGACGCGGGACTAGTAAGTCAGGGACGTCTGACTCGCTACAGGGAAAAAGCGCGCCTTCTGGATCAGGCCCGATTGCTAGCTGGCCAGAAAAAGCTCAATGGCCTTCCGATCTCTCAACTACTCAAGAGACCTGACTTTAATGCCGCAGACCTGCCGTCGGAGCTTTTTTCTCTTCTGCCGATCACCATCTGGCAGTTGGTCGAAACCGATTTCAAATACGAGGGTTATGCGGCCCGGCAATCAGAGCGGAATCGACAGATTGAACGCAGGCAGCAGCAACCGATCCCCAGCTGGCTGAACTATGACGAAATTCCGGGGCTTCGCTGCGAAACCAGGCAAAAACTCGCTACCATTCGTCCGAGTTCACTTGGGCAGGTGGCCCGAATAAGTGGAGTCACGCCAGCCGATGTCTCAATAATCTGTATATGGCTATCTAAGAATAACTTATATGGAACCACAGGTGTGGAGATTGCCGCAAGTTCCGAGTGACTCCCATGCTGACGTTCGCAGTTGTAGTGATCGGGAGCTATCTATTAGGATCAATTCCGTTCGGCTATCTCGCGGGTCGAATCGCAGGAATCGACATCCGAAAGTGCGGCAGCGGCAATGTCGGTGCGACGAATGTCATACGCACACTTGGAAAGAGTTACGGTTATCCGGTATTCGTAGCCGACTTCTTGAAGGGCTTCGGTGCCGTGAAGATGTCGGTCTTGATCGCTGCGCGAGTGCAATCGGAATGGAATTCACCAGAGATATTTGGAATTCTCGCGGCGATATTCAGTGTGATCGGGCATTCTTTTCCGGTGTGGCTACACTTCAAAGGCGGCAAAGGCGTTGCGACTTCGGCCGGAGCGCTCTTCGCCTTGGCTCCGGTCGCGGCGCTGGTCGGTGCCGCGGTTTGGATACTAACGTTTTGGCTGACGCGTTATGTTTCAGTGGCCTCAGTCGCAGCTGCAGCTGCATTGCCCCTCATCATTCTAATTACGACCTGGCTAAGTGAACATGGCGGAAAATCGTTATTCTATTCGTCGGTTTGTCTCGCGGCGGTTGTGATTTGGCGCCATCGTTCAAACCTTTCGCGGCTCATGCGTGGAACTGAGCCGCGCTTTACTCGGAAGTGAAAATTGGCGAAACAGCAATTCTTGGTGCCGGCAGTTGGGGAACGGCTTTGGCGTGGTTATGGGCAAAGGATGGGCGGCAGGTTTCGCTTTGGGGTCACGACGCCGATCGCGCGGTGCGCTTGCGAGAAACGCGCGAGAACAGTGACTACCTTCCAGGGCTGAAAATACCTGGATCGGTTCGTGTTACGTCTGAGCTCGATGATTGTGCCGGGGCGGATCTGATCGTTTTCGCAACGCCATCGACGGCATTGCGATACGTTGCGGCTCGGCTGCGAGAAACCTTTGGCAGTGTCCACGCAGTGCTGCTGAGTTGCGTGAAAGGGATCGAGCACGGCACCGGGATGCGGATGAGCCAGATTCTATGCGAACTTTTTCCAGAACAGAGGATCGCGGTGTTATCGGGGCCGAATCTCGCGGCAGAGGTCGTCCAAAACCTTCCAACTGCGACCGTGATTGGTTGCAAGGACGCTGACTGCGCCACGAGTCTGCAAGGCTTCCTCGGAAGTCCGCGCTTTCGAGTTTACACTAGCCAGGAGGTCACTTCTATCGAACTGGGCGGCGCTTTGAAAAATGTGTTCGCTGTGGCGGCAGGGATCAGCGATGGGCTCGGATTGGGCGACAATTCCAAAGCGGCGTTAGTGACGCGATCCTTGGCGGAGCTGGTGCGCCTCGGAGTTGCCATGGGAGGAACCATGCAAGCCTTCCATGGATTAAGTGGCGCCGGCGATCTGATTGTGACCTGCTATAGCGAGCGCAGCCGCAATCACACAGTCGGCAAACGTCTCGGGCGAGGCGAATCACTCACGCAGATCACCCAATTCATGAAGATGGTAGCCGAAGGCATTCCCACCGCGCGGAGCGCTTTTGAGTGCGCGCGACAGTTGGAGGTCGAGACGCCGATTATTGATCAGGTTTATTCAGTGTTGTATGAGCAGAAAAAACCGACCGCTGCGTTGGAAGAAGTACTGAGTCGCGAGCAAAAAGCAGAACAACTCTAGACGCTCGAATGAAATCAAGCCGCCACTGATCAGCTTCAAAATTACAGACCCGCCGCCTCGTATCTTGCGCAAAAGTCCGCGATCACAGCCGGATATAACTCGCGCTCGGCAATTTGAATCCGCGCATGCAGGCTTTCGGGCGTGTCTCCCGGCAGGATCGGCACTTCACGCTGCGCGATGACCTCACCATGGTCGATTTTCTCGTCCACGTAATGCACAGTGCAACCGCTTACCTCTTCGCCGGCCGCGAGCGCTTGCTTCCACGCTTCGAGCCCGGGAAATTTTGGCAGAAGCGCTGGATGAATATTGATAATACGGCGCCGGAACGCTTTAAGCATCGGTGTATGGAGCACGCGCATAAAACCAGCGAGCACCACGAGCTCGACGCCTGCCTCGCGTAACATATTCGCGAGCTCGTTTTCTACTTCCGGCTCTAACCGCGTGCGAAATTGGCCGGGCGGCAAGTATGCGTTAGCAACAGAGAACTCCCGCGCTATATCGAGGATTGGCGCATCCAGCGTGTCCGAGATTACAACACGCGCTTCTGCTGCTAGGTCGCCCGAGCGGATGCGCTCAAGGATTGCCCGACAGTTGCTTCCTTTGCCTGATCCTAGGATTCCAATTGGCAGTCGTTTCACCTATGCATCCTAACGTCTATAATATACGGACATCGATTGCGGGAAGCGCGCCACAACTTTCATTTCCCGCTCTGGCGTATTTGTTCGAGCAGGCGCGAAGTCGAATAGCCCGCCTCAAAGGGAATGAAGCGAATCTCGGTACCGATTTCCTTCAAAAGTGCATGCTCCTCTCCGTTGAGCGTCTCTGAACTGTAATCACCGCCTTTGACATAAATGGCGGGATGGCTTGCAGCGATAAACTGCGTCGCGCGCATCTCCGGAAAAATGGTGACGAGATCTACGCATTGTAGAGCGGCAAGAATTTCCGCGCGATCGTCCTCAGCGAGAATCGGACGTCCCTTTTCTTTCAATTCGCGGACTGAGCGATCGCCATTCAAGCCGACCGCTAACAAATCGCCGAGCGCGCGTGCAGCTTGCAAGTAGCGCACGTGTCCGACGTGTAACAAATCAAAACAGCCATTCGTCGCCACCAGTTTTTTCCCAGCAGCACGCAACTGCTTGCTGCGCTCCGAAAGTTCTTCGAGACCGATGATTTTTGCGCTCATGCGTTTCTCAAAATAGACCAGGACTATGCGTTAAGCGCGGCAAAAAGGCGCGGAAAAACTCCGAAACAAGTCGAGATAGGATTTTCAGTGATCGAGGTCTTGGTCGCAAAAAATCTGTGGTTGGCCTTTTTTCGATTTGAGCCAACTTGTGGAAAATGAAGCCGAGAAAGACATTCCACATTTCCAGGAAACCGGTCGTGCCTCTCTCCGGAGCCGAGGAGCTACGCGCTTTGGGAAATGGCTTGGAACCGCTGCGCTCTTATGGTCCACCGCGTCTTCTCGCCATCGCGCGCGACCCATGGACAATCTTCGCGTATTGGGATGTAGATTGGGCGTCGGTCTTCGAAAACACCGCGCCTATCAATCGACAGGTTCATCTCCGGATTCATTGTGGAGACGGGCTGGAGGAGAAAGAAGCGACTATCGAACCGATGGCGGGAATGCATTACGTGACCATGTCGCAACGGCATCGCACTTGTCGCGTTGAGATCGGATATTATCAACCTGCTGACGTCTGGCATTCCGTGACGATGTCGGATGAGATTGTGATCCCGCCCGCTGAAATGTCCGAAGCTGAGGATACTGATATCGCTACAATTCCATTTCATCTCAGGTTTCAACAGCTTGTCGATTTATTTGAAGCCGCGGCCGACGATGCATTGGCCACCGTTATCTCGCGATTTCAAGCGCGCGTAGTGAGCAGCGGAGGGTATGAGGATTTGCCTTCCAAAGAGCGCAAAATCCTCCACGGAGGAGGCGTTGTGCTTTCTGCACTCGCCGATGCACGGCGCGCTTTCAGTCAAATCGATAGTGAAAAGCTCGGGAACCGTGCCCGGGCGCTTGTCGGGTTTGGATCAACCAGTCCATCGCGCGGATTTAAAGCCGACTGGACCTCAGCCGGATCGTAAACTAGGCTGGGCAACCTCCGCCTTGCCCTATGGGTCGGCGGACACATCCGCCGCCTTCTCTAAACACGCGGTGGCCGGGCGAGGTTGCTACGACGAACGCCGTAGAAGGCGTAAACCACGATGCCAATTACGAACCATACGATCAATCGTCGCCAAGTCGGCCACGGTAACGATGCCATCAGCGCGAGAGCAGAGAGAGCTCCCGCTGGCGCGACAAACCATATCCATGGCGCTTTGAATTTGCGGGGGAGATTCGGCTCGCGCACACGGAGAACGAGGATTCCTACTGACACAATAACAAATGCAAGCAACGTCCCGATCGAGCAGAGACTGCCCGCATCGCGTACGCTGAAGATGGCGGAAAAGATAGCGACGCCGATGCCGGTCGCGATGGAAGTCAGCCACGGCGTGCGAAAGCGTGGGTGCACGCGGCTGACAAACGGTGGCAGCAGGCCGTCGCGCGCCATGCAATAAAAGACCCGGGATTGGCCTAACAACATTACGAGAATAACGGACGACAAACCGGCAATGGCGCCGATTTTGATCAGACTCCCCATCCAGCCCATGCCCGCATAATCCGCAGCCACCGCGATTGGGTCGGGCACGTCGAGCTGGCCATATGGCACAACGCCGGTAGCCACCGCCGAGACTAGGATGTAGAGCACCGTGCAGACCAGAAGCGAACCTATAATCGCGATCGGCATGTCGCGTTGTGGATTTCGCGATTCTTGCGCCGCTGTGCTCACCGCGTCAAAGCCGATGTAGGCGAAGAAGACGATCCCCGCGCCAGTCATGACACCGCTCCATCCAAAATGACCGGACCGTCCCGCATTCGGTGGAATGAACGGATGCCAGTGGGCCGCCACGATTGCATGAGCTGCGCCCGCGATGAACAGCAGCACAACGGCCACTTTCACAAACACAATGACATTATTGAAGTTCGCCGATTCCTTGATACCAACAACGAGCAGGGTTGTGACGACAAAGATGATGAATACTGCCGGAAGGTTTAAGATTGTCGTCACGTGGGAAAGCGCTGTCGGATCGGCCCCTGCGGCTTTGAGTTGGTCCAGCAACGATGCGCTGCTCACTACCCAACCCACCTTTGCTTCTACCAGTGGTGCAAGCGAGGCGGGAATATTAATCAGTTCCGTGCCGCGCGCGGCCGATAGGGCCGGCGGAATATCAATGCCAAAATCGTGCAGGAATGACACGACATAGCCGGACCAGCCGATGGCGACCGTGATCGCGCCGACGGCATATTCGAGGATCAAGTCCCATCCGATAATCCAGGCGATGAGTTCACCGAGCGTCGCGTAGCCATACGTGTAGGCGCTGCCGGCCATCGGAACAAGCGCTGCGAATTCGCTGTAGCATAATGCTGCGAAGACTGATGCGATGCCCGCAAGGACGAATGAGAGCACGACTGCAGGCCCCGCATTTTGCGCGGCGACCGTGCCAGTGAGAACGAAGATGCCGGTACCGATAATCGCGCCAATCCCCAGCGCGGTCAGATTTGTTGCGCCAAGCGCGCGGTTGAGGCTGTGATCGGTGAGCGCTTCAGCCTGTAGCTCGGTTACACTCTTTCGTCGAAATAAGTTCATAGGCGAAGTTGGTTTTGGCTGTGCTACTCGGGACGGGCGGAGCAAGTCAAGCTGGCGGT
>JBKPLM010000146.1:0-8374 GCA_046731655.1 Verrucomicrobiota bacterium
CTCAGGATCAGGTCACGCAGCACAAGGTTCTTGTTCGCGTAAGAGGCTTGCCCGGAAATTCTGGACCAACTGTCACCGGATGGAAGCTGCAGCTTTTCGATGCGCACCTCACCCGGACTGCGTGGGTTCAAGTCAAGATCGACATGTTCGACGACGAAATCGTTAGGCCTGTTTCTGACGACGACTGTTACGTCTGCCAGTCGAATCCGCTCCGGAAACACCGAAGGCAATTTCAGCTTTTGTTTCGGACGCGGCTTCGGCGCCGGAGCCCTCGCAGGATTCAACACAACCCGCACGGAACGCAGTTCAACATCTTCCAAAAAGTGAGACAGCCCATGTCGCGCGAGTCCGAGCAAACTGTAATTAACAAATAGCTGGTCGATATCGATCGATTCGATGGCTGATGCTCCTTTGGGCAAGGCGCGAAAGTTTCGTACAGTCAGATAACCAAAAGGATTGCCTTCCAGCCGAAAATCGATCTTTAGATTTTCTCGCGCAGCGTACCGCAGTACGATCTGCCGTCCGATTGCCAGGAAAATAGGACGATTAAAAATGATCAGGAGCGCCACGCACACAGCGAGGCCAATCAACACACGATGCCAAATCCGACCGTGGCGCCGCACCTCTTTCTGATCGTTTCCGGCCACCACAGCGATTGTATTACCGCCCTACGAGAGAGCAAATGGCGCGCTTCCATTGCCTGCAGGGAACTGCTCCGCAGCACGCATCGCTTTCATCACCGACGAGGAGAAATCAATGGGATAACTTCGCGCTTGTTTCGACGATAAACGCGAAAATCTCGGACACCTACAGTGATGACACTGTGCTTGGGACAGATCTCGCTCATTCGGATCAGGCAGAGATCAGCCAAATCAGATGTGCGATCTTTGTATCGTTTTGCGAGCGCGGCCAACTGGGGCAGATGATCGTTGCAGTCAAATGAGAGAGCCACGAGGCCATCAGCGACCATTTCCAGCACCAATCCCACATCTTGAAGATGAAAAGCCGTTTCTGCCAAGACAGCTTCGCACGTGAGCAGGGACTCTGTGCCTTGCTCGGCCACGCCGACAGCCCACGGGTGGTGATGCATATCCCGGGCGCATGAATTTCCGAGAGATGATATCTTGAGACCGAGCCCGCTCTAAATGTTGCCGCACAAGCTGCCCTTGCGAAATTCCAGTCCGGCGCCGAGGTATCCTCAATCCACGTCGCCAGCCCTTTTGGCAAACGAATGCTTAATGTCCGCCCCATATGCCGGAAATGTAGTACAATAATGAGAAGAGTCGACGGCTCCGAAACGGCGGACAGGCTACTCACGCGTTCACGTCATATCGGCCGAACAACAACGCCTATCGATCCTTCCTAATTGCGCGCCATCACGTCTGGCCGCACGCTTTCTCGAACGCCGACGAATGAATCCCGACAAGCTTTTTGATTATCTAGAGGACAGGTTACCTGCGGCGGAGCGCGCCGCGCTGGAGGAGCGATTGATGTCGGACAAGCAATTACAACGGGAGTTGGCCGTGGCGCGCCAAATTCATGCGGGAATGCGCGGCGATACTCGCGAGGTTCTGTTGCCAACACAAGCCGATGTAACGGAGCAGGGCCGAAAAATGGCGCTTCGCGTCGGCGCAGCGTTCATCGTTCTTATGGCTGTGAACGTTGGAATTGGTCTTTGGTTAATCGCGAGGCACGAGACCAAGAACCCGAATCGGGCGCTGCTCGAAACGCAAATGCGACAGCAGATTGCGAAATCGCTGGAGCAAGCAGCGGCCACATTCACACCCGCCCCGTTGGGTGTAAGTGATTTAATGGTTCCAGCAGCAACCGGCAAACTGGAGGCAGTCGCAGACGAAGTCGTCACCATCGCATCGCGATTCGGCGGTTCCGCTGCAAAAGGTCTTCCAGATCAGGGCCGGTTGAGCATTCTTGTCGATGTTCCCTCAAATCGCGAGCCGGAATTTCGTGCAGCGATTTCCTCGATCATTGGTCAGGCAGGGACGGGGCTGGGGTCGACGCCCCCGGCTACAGCGACGAGTCCGGCTACAGCAGAGAAGAAGAGTTTTGTTGTTCAAATTGTCGAGCAATCAGTAACACCAAATTGATATCCACCGATTTTAACTTCCGGCGAGAATGAAAGCGGCGCAGCGGCGCCGCACTCCAAGACGCAAGAGCACAATGTGCCTCCGATTCACGGCCACGATTTGAAGTGCGGCAGGGCTCTGCCGCTTTCACCATTGATCGCCCAAAAACATTTGCCACGGCAAGATCACATCATGATTGCGGTCACGTTTGCGTTGCCAGCCGAAAGCGCGGATTTCTTGCGCCGTCTGACGAACAAGACCCGAGCTGATCGCAATGGTGTCAGAACAATTCGCGGCAAGATCGATGGGCGCGCGATCGAAGTTCTTCATACCGGCGTCGGAGAGAAGGTTTGCCGGCAACGGCTGGAAAAATTTCTGCCCACCACAGGACGAATTCGCCCTGGCGAACAAAATCAGCAATTTGACTGTTTGATTAGCACCGGGTTTGCGGGCGCGCTCACGGATGATCTGCGAATTGGCGATCTTCTTCTGGCGAAAAATTTTTCGACAGTTGACCTGAGTGATACGCGCGCATCGCTTTCAGGTCTGCCGATTCATGTCGCGAATCTTTTGACAGTGCCGGCGTTGATCGATTCTCCTGAGCGCCGAAACACACTTGCGCTCACGTCGGGAGCGGCAGCAGCGGACATGGAGACGGAGTTCATTGCGCGCGCCTGCACCTCTCACAGCGTGCCGCTCCTGTCGCTTCGTGTAATTAGCGATACGCCACGTGAACTTTTTCCGGCGCCGGCAAATGTCCTTTTCGATATCGAACGACAGCAAACTCAAATATTGAAGTTGGCGACGCATCTTCTTACGCATCCAACCCATGTCCCACGCCTGGTTCAGTTCGCGCGAAGAATTGCAAGCGCACGAAAGATTTTGGCAGATGCGCTGATCGCGCTGGTTAACAAATTGTAGGGCAGCCGCATCGCCTGCTGGTCGGCAACCGGAGCGGTTGCCGGACAATCTTTGAAGTGCAAAGCAGAGGATGCAAGCACGTCAACGCCGCGCGTCGTAGAGCGACGCGGCTACAGTGGAGCTGGCTCGATGTGAACGAGCACGTCAGCAATGCGGGAATCGTTTTGCTCGATTGCGTTTTTTACCCGATGCGCGATCTCATGGCCTTCGTGCACGGAAATCTTGCCATCTACTCCGACGTGCAGATCGACGTAGTAGTCCAATCCCATCTTGCGGGCGCGGCATTTTTCAACTTCGATGACACCGGGGACTGTGCTGGCAACTGAACAAACAGATTTGACCATTTTTTGCGGCGCGGTGTCCATGATTTCATAAAACGCGGGGCGCATAAGCCTGACGCCATTCGCCGCGATGACCACGCAGGCAAAAATGGCAGCCCAATCGTCCGCACTTTGCCAGCGCTTGCCACCGATCAACGCTACTGAAATCCCAATGAATGCGGCAACAGACGTGAGCGCGTCGCTGCGATGGTGCCAAGCATCGGTTTGCACGGCTGTGCTTTCGACGTCTCGGCCAATCCGATTGGCATAACGAAACAAAGTCTCCTTTATCACGATCACCACAATCAATATTCCTAGCGTGTACGGCGCCGGCGCGTGATGCGGCAGGAAAATTTCGCGCACACTCTGAATTGCGAGACCCACTGCAGCGGCCAGGACTCCAACCCCCACGATCACAGCCGCAATCGGCTCCGCTTTCCCGTGCCCATAGGGGTGAGAAGCATCAGGCGGTCGCGCCGCAACTTTCAGACCGCTCCAGATGACAAACGAGCCGGCAATGTCGAGCCCAGACTCAATGCCATCAGCTATGAGCACGTAAGCGTGGCCAAGCACGCCGCCGAGAATTTTTGACACCGCGAAAATCGAATTCACGATCATGCCGAAGAGTGCGACCCGCGCAGTAGTCTTCCAGGCCGACGATGTCATCCCGCCAGGCGCCCGGCGCGTTTGCAGATTATTCGCGGAAGCTTGAGGATGCTGGGGCGAGGACATCATGAAAACTATAAACGCAGCTGTGTACGAAACGCACGGAAATCCAGCGGACGTGTTACACGTCGAACCACGACCATGGCCAATGCCAGCCGCCGGCGAAGTTATCGTGAAAATGCGCGCGGCCCCGATCAATCCGGCCGACTTGAATCAAATCGAAGGAAAATATCCGGTGCGGGCAGAGCTGCCGGCGACGCCCGGGTTCGAAGGCGCAGGAGTCGTCGTAGATGTTGGCGCGGACGTAAAAGAGCTAACGAATGGTGCCTTGGTGATTTTGCCGCACAACATCGGCACATGGCGCGATGCCGTTGCAGTAAAAGCCGATCAACTGGTTGTAGTCCCCCAGGGAATCGAGCCTGTGCATGCAGCGACGTTAAAAATCAATCCGATGACGGCGTGGCGTTTGCTACACGATTATGTGGACCTTGCACGCGGCGATTGGCTCATCCAGAATGCTGCAAATTCGGCCGCAGGGCGCGCGGTCATCCAAATCGCGCGCGAGCTTGGTTATAAGACCGTGAATATCGTGCGGCGCTCGGAATTAATTGGCGAACTCCGGGCAGAGGGTGGCGATGTTGTCCTGGTCGACAGTGAAAATCTTCGCCATGAAGTGGAGGACGCGATTGCCGGCCCGCCGATTCGTCTGGGGCTGAATGCCGTCGGAGGAGAGAGCGCGCTGCGTCTGGCAAATTGTCTCGCTCCGGGATCAACGCTGGTGACTTATGGAGCGATGAGTTTACAGCCGCTGAAAATCCCGAATGGCCTGCTCATTTTCAAAGATCTCCGTTTTCGCGGCATTTGGATTAACAAATGGTACGATAACGCGACACCGGGCCAGCGAATGGAAGCGTTTCAGCATTTGTTTAAAATGGCGAAACGCGGCCACCTACAAACGAAATTGGAGAAAACTTATCCACTGAGCGAAGCAAAGACGGCCGTTGCGCACGCAGCGCGCGGGCAGCGTAGCGGTAAGATCATTTTTGAGTTTGCGGCGTAGCCACAGAAGTGTAGCCTCGAAAATGGTGCGTTGCTTTTCCCCTCGCGTACTTCTTCTCGTTGGACTAGCGGCTAGTCTCGCCGCAGGCCACATTGAATGCGCAAGCGTCCCGGAACCGGGCGATTTGCGCGCGGCCGGCAAAGTGGAGTTCCCGATTTCGTGCGCCCCGGGGGTGCAATCCGAATTCTCCCGTGGCGTGGCATTGTTGCATTCATTCTTCTACGAAGAAGCGCGACGTGTTTTCACGTCGGTGGCCGAGCGCGATCCCAAATGCGCGATGGCCCAGTGGGGAATCGCCATGACATGGTGGCATCCGATTTGGACACCTCCCACTCCCGATGAGATGAGCGCCGGCAAAGCGGCCATTGAAAAAGCAATGGCGGTGGACGCTGGAACAGACCGAGAGCGAGGATTCATCACTGCGCTTAATGTTTATTACAACACGCCGGACAGTTCGAGCACGGGCGCGGTTGGACAATCTTGTCATGGACCAGTCGGGCCGCGCGACCGTGTGATCGCTTACGAAAAGGCGATGCATCAGCTGCGCGATAAGTATCCGGACGATTTCGAAGTCCAAACCTTCCACGCGTTCGCAGTCCTGGGCGTTGGTTATGCCATGCCTAACGACACAAGTTTGTCGAAACAACTTGAGGCAGCTGCCATCCTGGAAAAGCTGCGGAAACAGAACCCAAACCATCCCGGTGTCGTCCATTATCTGATCCATTGCTACGATTATCCAGCGCTCGCCCAACGCGGACTGACCGCCGCTCAAAGTTATGCTTCCATCGCGCCATGGGTACCTCACGCGCTTCACATGCCATCGCACATTTTTACGCGTTTGGGGATGTGGGATGAGTCCATCGCTGCAAACCAAGCTTCCGCGGAAGCTTCGCGCGCTTACGCGGCTATGCGCCATCGTGACGCCACCGAAGCCGAAGAGTTACACGCGCTCGATTACATGGCCTACTCTTATTTGCAGGAGGCTCAGGATAATGAGGCGAAGAAGATTGTCGATCTTGCGACCAAAGTGCGGAAAACAAATCCAACGCTGGAATTCAGCGCGGCCTACGCGTTGGCAGCCATTCCGACACGTTACGTGTTTGAGCGAAATGATTGGGCGGCTGCGGCGACATTGACTGTTCCAAATCTCCCGCACTGGTCTTCGTTCCCATTCATGGAAGCGCTGATCGAATATGGTCATGCACTCGGACGCGCACATACAGGCGATCTGAAAGGCGCACGAACGGCAATCGCGCGAATGCAGCAATTACGCGACGCGACGAAGGATCCGAAGTTTGATTATTTCAAGAAGCATCTCGACCTGCAGATGCAAGCGGCTTCGGCCTGGGTGGCAGCAGCTGAGGGCAAAAGGAACGAAGCGATTGAGATGCTGCGCCGCGCTGCGGATGCCGAAGACATTCTAGGCAAACATCCGGTTTCGCCCGGAGCATTCGTTCCGATTCGCGAACAACTCGGCAGTCTGCTGCTTGAAGTCGGCCAATCAAAAGAAGCACAACGGGAATTTGAAGCTGCGCTCAAAATCTATCCCGGGCGATTCAGAGGTCTATATGGAGCCGCGCAAGCCGCAGAGAAAAATGGGGACAAGGAAAACGCGGGCCGCTATTACGCGAAGCTTGCCGCACAAACGGCAAACGCTACCGGCTCGCGAGATGAATTGAACCACGTCCGCGAATTTCGTGCCGCCCAAGCGAAAGCCGCGCCGGATACGAACGACGTTGCCAGCGCGCTCGAATAGAAAGCGCCCGGCGCGTCTGCGTGCAAAACGATAAAGCTAGCCGCACGGCGCTGCTGATTGCCGCGAGCCTGGTTCTACTGCATCGCGACCCAAGATACTCGGACCTTGTCTCGAGGACGTCAGCAGATTTGTGCGCTCAAATGCTCGATGCGCATTCGGCACAGACGCGTTTGTTCTTAAAAATCATCCGACAAGATTGGTTTCGATCGATGGCAAAGTTGATCGAGCGCCTGACGATCCCGGGAATCTTGCTGCATTATGTGTTGCGAAAGAAATGTATCGCCGGGCTTGTGCGCTCAGCACTTATCAATGGAGCCACACAAGTTGTCATACTTGGCGCAGGTTTTGATCCGCTTGGTTTCGAATTACATCAGGAATTCCCGAGTGCCCGATTTTGGGAGATTGATCATCCGGCAACGCAGCGTCACAAAGTGCGCGCGTGCCCTAAGGTGGGCGCTGAACAATTCCATTTTGTCCCGATGGATTTGAGCGCCACTAACTTCGATAGCGAGGCGCTGATCAGGAGCGGTTTTGATCGGACTCAACGCGCATTCTGGATAGCCGAAGGCCTCTTAATGTATCTAACGCCGGAAGTCGTTTCATCCATGATGAAGACGTTGAAAAGTCTGAGCATGCCCGGTAGCCGGCTTGCGTTCACATTCATGGAAAAACAGAGCGACGGCCGGATTCGTTTCGATTCGCAAAGTAGATTGGTTGATTGGTGGTTACAAGGACACGGCGAACCATTTCTCTGGGGCGCGACGCGAAGTGAACTTGATGAGCTTGTGCGTCCGTGGCGCATGGCCCGATGTTTCGATCACAATGATCTGCGCAAGCTGAAATCTGGATTGGCCGACGCACCCATCGCCAAAGGCGAGGTAATTTGCCTGGCTGAAATTTGACTGGCTCGGTTAAGATTCCGAAATGCTGACGCGCCGCGAATTCATACGTACGGCGGCGCTGTTCGCGTTCGCGCCGCGCATACTAGCAGAACCCGAGCGAGAGATTTGGGTAAACGATGTCCATTCGCAGCTCAATCGCACCCGCGTTCGCGAGCTTCTGACGCCGCGTACCCGGGACGAACTTGCAGAGATTGTACGTGCAACGTCGCGCAAAGGCTTGCCCATCTCGGTTTCTGGCTGTCGGCATTCGATGGGCGGCCAGCAATTCGCCACAAACAGTATTTGTCTTGATACACGTTCACTCGATCGCGTGATTTCTTTCGACCAGGAGCACGGTTTGATCGAAGTGGAAGCGGGCATCCAATGGCCAAAACTGATTCGCACTTATCTCGACGCTCAAGGAGTTGGCACAAAACAATGGGGTATCGCGCAAAAACAAACCGGCGCGGACACATTTACGCTCGGCGGCAGTCTCTCTTCCAATGTGCATGGGCGCGGATTGGCGATGAAGCCACTCATTTCTAATGTTGAATCATTCACACTGATCAACGCCGATGGAAAATTGGTGCGCTGTTCGCGCGACGAAAACAATGAATTGTTCCGAGTTGCGATCGGTGGTTACGGGCTGTTTGGGTTAATCGACAGCATAACGCTCCGGCTTGTTC
>JBKPLM010000147.1:0-6949 GCA_046731655.1 Verrucomicrobiota bacterium
CGGTATGGTAAAACCGACTCCGCCAAGCGCAAACTGGAGATAATACAATGCCGGCAAGACCGCGCTGTTCTGTGCCACAGCAGGAAACGACATGACCCACAAGACGGCCGACGCCAGCGCCATGTTGAATGCCGCCATCAATCCTCCAAACAGCGCGATATAGGCGCCGCTCGCATTCACACCGAAAAAACGTAGCCGACTCATCGTTGAGACAGCGAACTCACCCAAGGCAATGGCCGCGCCGAAATGAAAAAACGCGCACATCAAAACCGCACGCGAGTGCATCTGGAAATATGTCACGATCGCATCGGCTGATTCCCACGGTCCCGGAAAATTTGGTTCGCCAGTTCGAAATGAAATAACGAAGCAAAGACCTGCCCCAAACAAGACCGTAAAAATAATTGCGACCAGCCCGAGCGGCGGGCTGGCGTGATGAACGGTCGATGTCGCCGCATTTGCATCGGCGGCAGGTATTTTAATCAAACTCGCCATTGTGTTCTTCTACTAACGGAAGACAAAGATGTTCTGGCCGTGCAATCGGAAATCCGCATAACGCGTGCGTACCGGATTAAAGCTTGACTCAAAAGTCAGCGAAAGCGTACAACCGGGCCACTTGTCGTCGAAAGGACACGCCCAATGAGCGCTTTTCTTAGAGGTTCGCTCTTCATCGCCTGCATCGGCGCTATAAATCTTGCGTCGAGTATCGGCATCCCAGCCAACGCCGATGTCGTGACTGACTGGGACAACGCTGCGCTCGATGCCATTCGCGCCGGAAATACCGCACCTCCGATCGCTTCCCGCAGCCTCGCTATTCTTCACGTCTCAATCTACGATGCGGTTAACGGCATTGCCCGCACGCACGAACCTTACCTGGTGCAGAGTGCAGTCTCTTCGAGTGCGTCACGTGAAGCTGCTGCCAGCGCTGCGGCACACAATACGCTCGTCAATTTATTCCCGACTAGGACATCAATCTTTGATGCGCTTCATGCCGCGATTCTCGCCGCAATCCCTAACGGCCCACAAAAGACTGCGGGCATTGTGTGGGGTGAGTTCGTCGCGAACCAAATCCTCGTGGCGCGGGCTAACGATGGTTGGAATGCTACCGTCCCGCCACCAGGCGGCAGCGGTCCTGGCGTTTGGGTGCCAACTCCTCCGGCATTTCTTCCCTATGCGCTGCCACAGTGGGGATTCGTGACGCCGTTTGCTATGAGCAGAAGTTCGCAGTTCCGTCCTCCTGGCCCGCCGTCGTTGAACAGTCAGCGATACGCTGCGGATTACGAGGAGGTTAAGGAGCTCGGCGCGGCTGTCGGCTCGACGCGCACAGAGGAGCAGTCCGAGATCGCCTTATTCTGGGCGGACGGCGCCGGCACCGAAACACCTCCCGGCCACTGGAACAGCATTGCGCAGATCATTGCTGACGCGCGAGGCAACACCATGGAAGAGAACGCAAGGTTGTTTGCCTTGTTGAATATTAGCATGGCCGACGCTGCCATTTGCGCTTGGGACGCCAAATACACCTTCGACTTCTGGCGCCCGGTGACCGCGATTGCTTTCGTCGAACCAGAACTGAACTGGACATCGTTCATCATAACACCACCATTTCCTGATTACGTTTCCGGCCACAGCACGTTCAGCGCCGCCGCGGCAACCGTGCTCCCACTTTTTTTCGACACAACCGATTTGCCCTTCACTACCGGCTCCGATTTTCTGCCTGGCGTGTACCGCAGCTTTGCAACGTGCCTCGATGCAGCCGAAGAAGCGGGAGTAAGCAGGATCTATGGCGGCATTCACTTCCGAACGGCAAGCGAAGATGGGTTGCAAGCGGGCGTCAGCATCGGCCAATGGGCTGCTACTCACTATCTGCTGCCCAGGCACAAGCGAGGACGGTAGAACCTACCACTGATTTCTGAGCGCCGGTTAGCTTCGAAAAATATTGACCGGAATTGGAAATCCTGTCTCGATAGAGCGCATGAAAATGAGAATAATTGGATTGGCTCTGGCGTTTTGCTTTTTGGGAACTGCAGTGTGCTTGGCCGCTGATCCACAGATGGGCACTTGGAAACTGAACGAAGGGAAATCGAAGATCACACCCGGAACGTTGAGAAACACGCAGGTTGTTTACTCAAGCATGTTCGGGCAAGTGAAAATCAAGGCAGATGGCATCGATGCGAATGGTAAATCGCAGCACACAGAGTGGTCAGGGAAGTTCGACGGGAAAGATTATCCCGTCACAGGCGATCCGAATTCAGATGCTCGCTCCTACATGAAGGTAAACGATCGGACCCTAACGACCACCAACAAGAAAAATGGCAAGGTCACGGTCACAGGTCAGATTGTCGTCTCCGCCGATGGCAAAAGCCGAACGGTCACCTTGAATGGGACCACTCCAAAGGGTAAAAAATTCAAGAACGTCGCGGTTTACGATAAGCAATAACAGCAGATAAATCGGCGGCTCAAACGAACGTTGCATCTGTGGTCGCGCGGCGAAGCCGTAGCCTCATCGCGAAGGTTGGTCGGCTGCGTTCTGCCTAACGAATAGCGAGAACTTCTTTCCGCTTGTTTATCCAAACGGGTTTGAATCCAGGTGCACTTTGCAGTGCATCCAACAAGTAAAATGCCGTACTCTGTAAGTAGTTACCTGCGCTTAGCCCGCAATCCCATCCTTATCAGCGGCCTTATCCTTTATGCCTGCGCCTTCGCCATCCTTTTGCGGAAAAAGAGCTTCGACGCCACCGGCGCCGTCGTCGTGCTGATCGTCTTCGGAATTGCGTTCCCGCTCGTCGCATGGATCGCCACCCGCCGCGCTCTTCCGCTCTCGATTTCCGTTAAGCCAAGCAAATCCCAATTAATCGTTCTAATCGGATACATCACTGTCTTATCGGTGTACCTGATCGGCGGACCGCAATGGATTGACGCGCATCTTCCTTCCTCCTGGAGCGAGTCCGTGCGGATTAAGTTCGTTATCACGCTCGCAAAGAAGCTTATCGTTTTCGTTGTTATTCCTTTCGCGATCTTTCGATTCGGCTTCGGTTATCGACTTCGTGATTTTGGAATTCAACGCGAGGGCCTGCGCGCGCTCCGCCGCAGTCATCTGCCGGTTGTTCTGGCTGTGAGCGGCGCTTTCCTGGCTTTCCAATATTTTTTCAGCGGTGGCGGAGCCGCGTTTCGACAGGAACACTCTACTGTTTATCAACTGTTTCTCGGTCTGCCGCTTTGCTTCATTTGGCTTTTCATCGAAGCCGGATTAGTCGAAGAATTTTGCTTTCGTGCTCTCGTCCAATCACACCTCGCTGCCGCATTGAGATCTGAAGTAAGCGGGGTCGTACTGATGTCGCTGATTTTCGGATTGGCGCATGCACCTGGCTTTATCTTCCGACACGCTGGCGAAGTTGAAGGACTCGGCTCCAATCCGAGCGCACTCGACGCGATCGCCTATTCCATCGTTGTCCTGGCGATAAGTGGAGTCACTTTCGGGGTCATCTGGGCGCGAACGAAAAATCTTTCCGCGGTCATGCTCATTCACGCTGCCGGTGATCTTCTCCCAAATTTTGGCGGCTTCATGCAGACATGGCTCTAAGGCGAGAGCTGTTGGACGGCGAATGAACATCTTGGTAACCAACGCGGCGTCAACGACTACCAGGTTTACTCAATGTTTAGCGGTGGCTAGGTCTCAAGCGCTCCAAAAAGCCAAACGACGATTGAATGGCTAAAAAAAGCTGGCTCGAAATCGTGTTCCGAGCCAGCTCAAATGATTTACATTCTTACGCCACTTAGTAGCGATAATAATGATGATGCCGATGGTGGCGGTAAGGTCGGTGCCCATAGTAGTACCTGGGGCTGTTGTAATAGCCATAGTACCGGTACGGTCGATAGTATCCGTACGGATAATAGCCGTATCCGTAACGTGGATACCCATAATAACCATATCGGTAGGCCGGATAACCAAATCCAATTCCTACGCCCCCGATTCCGACTGAAACCTGAGCATCAGAACGCTGCGCGGGAACAAAAGCCAATCCGCACGCCATCAATGCAATTAACAGTAGCTTTTTCATTATAGTGTTCCCTTCTTGTTTGTTGTTTTGCGAGGGACGAATGCCCTTTCAAGGATTCCCCGGACGCCTAATAAGAATGTGCGCCTCCCTCTATAGTACTATCGGAGATGGGCGGCTTCGCGGTTCCCCGAAAAGAATCAAAAACGGGCCGATCTTGAACGGCAGAATCGCCAATCGGCCGCGACCTAGGCAACCGCCACATGTTGCTCCGGTCAACGCTGCCATGCATACTTGGTCGTCGCCAGATCTCGAATGCCAAAGGCACCGCTTACCCACCATCTCGTCGCTCTCTGGTTTGCCGACATCGCTGGGTACAGTGAACGGGCCGCGGAGGATGAACGCGCGGCGCTCCAGCTAATCGAAATCCTTCAAGCGCTGTCTGGCGACATAGTTCAGCGCTACAAAGGCCGTGTCGTAAAATTCATGGGCGACGCGGTTCTCGCAGAATTCCCAAGCACCAACTTAGCGGTGCGCGCGGCGGCTGCATTGAGCGAACAATATGCCGAGCAATCAGCCGGAACCGGTCGCGCGCACAATCTGAGGATCGGCGTTCATATCGCGGATGTCGCGGTGGGCGCCGACGGCGATCTCTATGGTGACGGGGTCAATGCGGCAGCGCGCGTCCAGCAAGCGGCCGAACCGGGACAAGTGGTCCTCAGTCAGGACGTCTACCGACAACTGCGCGGACGTACGGAATTTCAGTTCGAGTCGTTGGGCGATCGTTCATTGAAAGGAGTAGGTCCTATCGGCCTGTACGTTGTTACTCTAAAGGAACCAGCGATAGGGGGTCAGCCATCGGGCAAAGAATCAGAGATCGCTCAATCTGCAGAAGAAAGAAAAGCGGGGATTCGTTCGATCGCAGTCTTGCCGTTCGCCGATCTCAGTCCCGAACGCGATCAAGAATATTTCAGTGACGGAATAGCAGAGGAAATCCTCAACGCGCTGACTAAGATCGACGATCTCCATGTCCCGGCACGGACATCCTGCTTCGCGTTTCGCGGAGCGAGCGTGGACGCGCGCGAGATCGGGAGACGCCTTGGCGTCGAGACGCTTCTCGAGGGAAGCATCCGAAAGGCTGGGAGCCGGCTGCGCATCAGCGTCCAACTCATCGATGCCCGGAATGGCTATCATCTCTGGTCCGAGCGATTCGATCGCGAGCTCGAAGATATCTTCGCGATCCAGGACGAGATTGCCCATAGCGTCCTAAGCGCGCTCGGCCTCTCGCTCACACAGCGCGAGGAGCACCGTTTGCTTAAAGCGTCCACGACCAACGTTCAAGCCTACGAGTTTTATCTTCGCGGACGAAAATTCTTTCAAGAATGGACGCGCCAAAGCATCGAGTCCGCTCGACAAATGTTTGGGCGAGCGATTGAGCTCGATCCAAACTTCGCCGCCGCATGGGCAGGCCTTGCAACGGCTCACCTCCACCTCGCCGGTTGGGGAGGAGGCCAGTCCGATTTCGAGGGTGCGCGGAAGGCAAGCACCCGTGCGCTGGAATTGGATTCTGAGTTGGCAGAGGCGCACGTCGCCGTGGGCCAAGGTTTTTCAATGGAGCAGCGCCACGCCGATGCAACGGCGGCATTTGAGCGAGCCATTGAGCTCGATCCAACTCTCTTCGATGCCTACTACTACTATGCTCGGTCATGCTTTAAAGCCGGAGACCTTGAGAAGTCGCTTCGACTTTTTCGGCAGGCGCGCTGTGTGCGGCCGGAGGACTATCAACCATCTGCGTTGATTGCCTTGGTTTTGACCCAACTGGGCCGCCACGATGAGGCCCGCCGCGCCGATGAGCTTGCACTCGATGCCATCGATAAATCTCTTGAGCTGAACCCCGACGACGCACGCGCCTGCAGCCTTGGCGCGGGAATCCTGGCGAGACGAGGAGAAATTGAGAATGCCAAGCGATGGGATGAGCGCGCGATGTCGTTAGCTCCCGACGACGATGCGATTTTGTACAACGTCGCCTCTCATCTTGCGTTCTTCGGCGAGAAAGAAAAAGCGCTGGATGCACTCGAACGGGCCATCGAAGCCGGCCTTACAGGCGGAGACTGGATCAAGCACGATCCCGAGTGGCAGTGCCTCCGCGGTCATCCGCGATTTGAAGCAATCTTGAACCGGATCGCGCCATCATAACTCCGCTTTTTCCGCTGGCTTCGACTCTTCAACGCTTCGTCGCTTTAACGAATCACGTCGGCGAGCCCATTGAGATCAGAGATTAGCGGTCAAGGGCAGATCCGGATCGAGATGATTGGAAGCCAGCCAGTCGCGATTGAAGAGCGTTGATTGATATTTGTGGCCTGAGTCGCAAAGAACGGTGACAATGGTTTGACCCGGGCCAGATTCTTTTGCGAAACGCAGCGCTCCGGCAACGTTAATGCCGCTCGACAACCCGAGGAACAGGCCTTCTTCACGCAGGAGCTGATAAACGATCGTTAGGCCGCTCTGATCCGGAATGCGATAAGCTCGATCGACCTTGACGCCTTCGATATTTTTTGTCACGCGGCCCTGACCGATTCCTTCTGCAATAGAATCACCGTCATTGGTCTCGAGATTGCCATTGGTAAACCAGGACCACATCGCCGCGCCGTATGGATCAGCGCAGACGATCTCGATCTTCGGATTTTGTTCCTTGAGATAACCGCCGACACCGGCAAGCGTGCCGCCGGTGCCAACGGCCGCGACAAACGCTGTGACCTTGCCTTCGGTTTGCTTCCAAATTTCCGGCCCGGTGCTGCGATAATGCGCGTCGCGATTCGCCGTATTATCGAACTGGTTCGCCCAGAACCAGCCTCGCTCCTCTGCGAGGCGACGGGCGATATGATTGTAATTCTCGGGATCTTTGTATGGCTTTTCCGGCACCGCTTTTACCTCCGCGCCCAGCGTACGAAGCAAAT
>JBKPLM010000148.1:0-16368 GCA_046731655.1 Verrucomicrobiota bacterium
TCGGCTTCGAGGGCGAAAATAAAATTACGGCCATAAAATCCATCACGATCAACGAGCCGTTTTTTCAGGGGCATTTCCCCGGTCATCCAGTCATGCCTGGAGTAATGCAAGTAGAAGCGATGGCGCAAGTGGCCAGTATTCTTTTGTTCAAATTGACGAAGACTTCGAGTCGTGTCGGCTATTTCATGAGTGCGGACCAGGTGAAATTCCGCAAACCGGTTTTTCCGGGCGACACGATTTTCATTCACGCCGAGCTGACGAGAGCGCGTGGGAATCGCATGGCGAAAACGAAGTGCTACTGCGTAGTAAACGACGCGGTCGTTTCCGAAGCCGAACTCATGTTCACGTTCCTCGACAAATGAGCGATGTGCAGATTCATCCGACCGCGATTATCGATTCAGGTGCGGAAATCGGTGCGGGGACGATCGTCGGTCCTTACTGTGTAATCGGCCCTGATGTTGTGCTCGGCCCAAACTGCTGGCTTCAACATCACGTCACGCTCTGCGGGCCGATGAAAGCTGGCGCGAAAAACAGATTTTACGCTTACTGCTCCATCGGCCAGCAAACACAGGATCTAAAATATCGCGGCGAACCGACTTATCTGGAAATCGGCGAGGAAAATACATTTCGTGAGTTTGTAACAGCGCACCGCAGCACCACCAGCGAAGGCAAAACGCGCGTTGGCGATCGCGGAAACTTTCTTGCTTACAGCCATATTGGGCACGATTGCACCGTGGGCGACAGCGTAATTTTCTCCAACAACGGCACCCTAGGCGGCCATGTGCAGGTGGGAGATCATGCGGTGATGGGTGGGCTCACGGCGGTCCATCAATTTTGCCGGATCGGCCGGTTCGCGATCACAGGCGGCTGCTCGAAAATCGTGCAGGACGTTCCCCCGTTCATGATCGCCGACGGCAACCCAGCCGAAATTCGCGGGATTAATCTGATCGGCTTGGAACGCAAAAATTTTCCGCCTGAAAGTGTAAAGCTTATCAAAGAAGCGTTCCGCCTGATTTACCGCTCCAAATATAACACCCGCCAGGCAATCGAGGCGATGCAGGAGGAGATACCTCAGACGGAAGAGATCACCGAGATCATTCAGTTCATCAAACAAAGCGAGCGCGGAATTATTCGATGAGATCTAACCGCGAATTACGCGGATAACACCGATGCAAAACTTGAATCTTGTCCCCTTAACGGGTGCCCGGCACGGAGGCAGCCGGATTATACAGATTTTATCTGCCGTTGAACCTCTGGTGGTCTGGCGGTTACTTCCTCAGCTTGCTCATTCCTTTCACCATCGCACCAGCCGTGGTTTGCGTCGCGTGGGTGCCCTTGCATTTCGAATTCACCGACACAGAGCTCGCGATTCAGTTTCCGTTCCGGCCGCTGCGAACCGTGGCGTGGAATGACCTCCAGTACTACGGTTTGTTCGAGGGGGTTTACGGACTGCAGTTTCATACTTCAGGCACATTTACAATTTATCCGGCTGCGCTGCCGAGGGGCGAGTGGCGCGAGTTTAAAAATTTCCTTCTCACAACATTTCCAGAGCGCAAAGCATCCGGTTTTATCGGAGCGCGATTATTTCAATGGCCATGGAAGAAGAAGACCCAACCAGACGATGAAGCCAACTCCGAACCAATTGACTCATTCGCTCCCGCTCGTTTCGACCTCTCGCTTTGCCCATCTATGCCCCTCGCGTCCCCGCGGCTCCATTCGCGACAGGCCGGCTACATTGCCGTGCAAGTTCACCGTATTTGCCAGGACACTCTGCCGTGGTTTATCTCTTTCTCGTTAGGCCAAAGAGAGACGTATCATGCGTCCAAATCGCTCAATACCGGATGCCACAGTCATTCCTGAACTTGCATATAGTGATGTTCTTACAGCAGCAAAGTGGCTCTGTGACACATTCGGTTTTCAGAAGCGACTCCAGATTGGCAATCATCGGATTCAGCTTTTGGTCGGCACGGGAGCAATTGTAGTTACCGAGCGTGCTACGAGTGCGCGGCAGGTAGACTTGGCTCATTCCGTTTTGGTGCGGGTCGAGAATGTGGACCAGCATTGCGCGAACGCTATGGCGGCCGGCGCACGAATCATTCGTCAGCCGCAGAGTTATCCGTTTGGGGAAAGGCAATATACGGTTGAGGATTTCGAAGGCCACATTTGGACTTTCTCGCAGACTATCGACGATATTGATCCCGCCAGTTGGGGAGGGATTTTACACAGGCAGTAGCCCGACTTTATCAACTAACCAATCGCTAGAGCTTGTATCTCCTTTAAATCGGTCCTGGCGTTTGTTCTGCGTTCCGGTGGGAGACGCTGCTCTCGCAGATGGCTTATAAGCGAGCAGCTGTGGAGTGGCTTAGCCGGAGGAATTACCCGCCGAACTGCTCGAGCCATTCCGCCTTCGCGAATCGCCTACTTATAAACAGAGCTTTAGTCCGTCGTAAGCGATGTTCACGCTGGCGGGAAGCCGGGATTCGGCCGATTGCGGAAGGTCGTGACAGATGTGCGTGAAGTATGTCGCCTCAGGCTTTACGCGCGCGGCTACTTCAAGCGCTTGCCCAACGCTCAGGTGTGTCGGATGCGGTTGGTCTCGCAGCGCGTCAATAATCAAGACTTTCACGCCAGCGATAAGATCGACAATCGCAGTCGGTACGGCGCTGCAATCGCTTAGGTAGGCGACAAGTTTTTGGTCCGCGCGGGAGAAAAGGTAACCGTTGACCAGGGAGTCGCCGTGCGGCACCGGCAGAGGATTGATCAGCGTCTCGCCTAGTTTAAACGGGCCATTGATAATGTGCGGCTCCGGCTTCAGATAGTATGGAGCCGGATTGCTGTTGTTGAACGCGAAGCGAAAGACGCGCTCCAGATCGGCCATCGTTTCGGCTGATGCATAAATCGGCATCGAGCCCCGCGCGTGCGAAAAGCGTCGCAGATCGTCAAAGCCCATGATGTGATCCGTATGGGAATGCGTTAAAACGACCGCATCGACACGCCGAATATCTTCGCGCAATACCTGAGTCCTGAAATCTGTGCCGGTATCTACGACCCACGAGCATTCCGGCGTTTCCATATAGATAGAGGAGCGCAGCCGCTGGTCGCGCGGATCGGGCGAGTGGCAGACGGCGCAATCGCAACCAATCATCGGCACGCCCTGCGATGTTCCGGTGCCGAGAAAGATCACCGTAAGCCCTGACTTGAGAGTTGAAGGTTGAATTGGCAAGCTGTGACTCTCAGCCCTCAACTAATAACTCTCAACCGCCTCAATGTCCGCCATCCTCTCTTTGCTGCGAATCAAGAACCTCGCGCTCGTCGAAGAACTCGAGTGGCAGATGGGCTCGGGCTTTATCGCTGTCACTGGCGAAACAGGCGCGGGTAAGTCGATCATCATCGGTGCGCTTCAGCTTTTGCTCGGTGAGCGCACAGATAAATCGCTGATCCGTACCGGTGCGGATCTTTGCACGGTGGAAGCAGTTTTCAGCGGACGCGATTTGCAGAAATTAAATTCGCAGCTCGTCGAGGCCGGAGTCGAGCCGTGCGACAGCGACCTTATAATCAAGCGAAGTTTCTCGGCCGCCGGTGGGACACGCCAGTTCGTCAACGGTTCGCCAACGACTTTGTCGATCCTGAAACACCTCGGCGATGCACTTGTCGATCTTCACGGACCACATGATCACCAATCGCTGCTCTCGCCCGAAACACAGTTGAACTTGCTCGACTCATTCGCGCGTGCTGAAGAACAGCTCAGGGGATATCGAAGGCATTACCGGCAATTACAGGCGCTGCTCGCTGAACACGCCGCGCTCAACACGGCAGAAACCGCGCGCGAACAGGAGCTTGATCTTCTTCGTCATCAGGTTGCCGAGATCAAATCGGCGAATCTTGTCGCAGACGAAGAAAAAGAAATCGAGAAACGCTACAAACTCGCAAGCAACAGTAAGCGGCTGATTGAACTGGCCAGCGCGATCGCCAATAAACTTTCCGAAGCAGATGATTCCGTTCTTTCTCAGCTTGCAGAAACGCAGCGGCTACTCCGCGACTTAGAGAAAATTGATAATTCGATCGCGCAATTTTCATCGGCGCATGCTGCGAGCGTAGTCGAGCTTTCGGAGATTGCTCGCGCGCTTTTCACTTACGTCGAAAAACTCGATCTGGATCCAGAACAACTCGCTGCCCTCGAACAACGTGTCTCACTATTCGAAACGTTGAAGCGGAAATACGGTGGTTCAATCCCAGAAGTGATTGTGTTCGGCCAGCGCGCGTCGGAACGAATGCAGAAAATTGAAGGACGCGACGAAGAGCTGGAGCGCCTCGCAAAAGAAATTGAGAATGTTCGCACGCACATGGACCGCGCCGGAAAAGCGCTCCGTAAGCTCAGAACAAAGGCCGCACCAAAACTTTCTGAGAACATCCGGCGAAACCTTCACGACCTCGGATTCAGGCAATCTGAATTCGAAGCAAAACTCACCGCCCTTGGTGAACCGCGCCCTAGTGGATTCGATGCGGTGGAATTACTTTTCTCGCCCAACCCAGGCGAACCGCTCAAACCACTGCGCGCCATTGCGTCCAGCGGCGAAATCTCGCGCTTGATGCTGGCGATCAAGTCTGCGCTGGCTGCACACGATGCGATCCCGTTGCTTGTTTTCGACGAAATCGACACGAACGTGGGCGGCGAAATCGCCCATGCCGTTGGCGCAAAGATGCAAACGTTGGGCCACGATCATCAGGTGATTTGCATCACCCACCTTCCCCAAGTGGCCGCGACTGCTTCTTCGCACTTCGTTGTAACAAAAGATGTTTCGCGCGGCCGCACGTTTTCAAATTTGCGTGAAGTGACTGGAAAGGCGCGCCAGGAAGAAATCGCACGGATGCTCAGTGGCAAAAGCGAATCGGCGCTCAAGCTCGCTGCGAGTCTGTTAAAGAGACATTAGGCCGCGAATCACGGGAATTAACGCGAATGAATTCCCACGGAAATCTTTTTTTCGCGTCTATTCGCGTAATTCGCGGGTAGAAGTCATTTCTTCACCGGCCCGAGCGGCAGAACGACTTTCGCGAAAATTTCGTTAAGGACCTGAGCGAGTCCGGCGTAGATCGCGGAGAAACCGCAGAAAATTCCTTCGTAACCGGTGAAATGTTTGAAGCCGGCGCTCGCATCTGTGTAGTCGCCGATCGCGAGCAAGAAGAACAGAATCGTGAGCGTAGCAAACACAATTTGTAACGCGCGATTGAGTCGCAATGTGCCAATAAACATGACAGCCGTGAACAAGCCCCACATGGCCAGATAAAACGCCATGGCCGTATCATTAGAGGGCGAAGCCCACCCTAGCTTCGCCAGAATGATCAGCGTTACCAGCGAGAACCAGAACAATCCGTAAGAAAGAAACGCAGTGGTGGCGAATGTGTTGCCCTTCCTCCACTCCATGATTCCGGCGATAATCTGCGCGGCGCCACCATAGCAAATTCCCATCGCCAAAATCATGCTGTTTAACTCGTAGAAACCGGCGTTATGCAGGTTTAGCAGCACAGTCGTCATACCAAAACCCAGTAGCCCCAGCGGGGCAGGATTTCCGGTTGTGTCTCTGATTTGGGTGACAGATTCATTCATGACGCAGATAGTCTGGCGAAAGAATGTTCGACAGCGCAATAACAATATCGGGCGCCCCAAAAACGTGCGGTCCCTAACGATTTAACTTGTCGGCGCACCAGCGCCGAAATTATGGTGCCAGTTTCGCATATGATTCAGCGCGACTATCTCATCATCGGCGGCGGCATCGGCGGGGCCAGCGCCTGCGAAGGGGTTCGCCGCCACGACAAACGTGGCAGCGTAACGCTTGTGGGCGCCGAAGTGCTTCCACCTTACAAACGCTGGATTCTATCAAAGGATTTTTTGCGCGAGAAGAATCCACAGCCCAAGAAACTACTCGAACCCAATGAGGCCTGGTACGAGAAGCACAAGATCGAAACGCGATTTGGTACTGTGGTAACGCAGCTCAATATCGATCGGCGTCTGGCCGTGCTTGCCAACGGCGAAAGTATTGAATTCAACAAGGCGTGCCTCGCGATGGGTAGCCGTCCGATACGCCCGCCGGTGGCCGGAACAAGTCTCGGCAACGTGATCTATTTGCGAACGATTCGCGACGCACTTGCATTGAAAGAAATGGCAAGTCATGAGAAAGGCATCATGGTCGTGGGTGGCGGGTTGCTCGCATGTGAGGCGACAGCGAGTTTGCGGATGATGAAACTGAAGGTCGGTCTCATGCATCGGGATTCCTATTTATTGGACCGATATCTGGATCCGGAAACCGGTACATGGCTGACCGAGTATTTTGCAAAACATGGGGTGACTTTGTCGATGGGCGAAAGCCTCAATGGGTTTGAGGGCAAAACCGTCTTGCGCAATATCCAGACAAAAAGTGGCAACCGATTCCCAGTGGGCCTCGCTGTGGTCGCCTGTGGCGCCGAACCGAATCTCGATCTCGTCCGCAACACCCCGCTGTCCGGGCCGCACGGGTCGCCGGTCACCGAATATCTCGAGACTGAGGAAAAAGGGATTTATGCTATAGGCGACCTGGCATTTTATCCCGATCGGATAATGGGCGGCGTGCGGCGTCAGACGCATTGGGAGAACGCCGCGAGCCAGGGCCTGATCGCAGGCGCAAACATGACAGGTAGAAAACGCATTCGCTACGAGCAGGTGCCTTATTTTTGGACGGAGTTGTTCGACTTGCGGATGGATTTTGTTGGCGATTTCAGCGTGCCGCCGACGCGTGTCGACCTTCAGGGCACATATGCGAAGAAAAAATTAACTGCGCGCTACTATCAGGGGGAGAAACTCCGCGCGATTTTGCTTTGCCAGCAACCGCCGCGCGATGTGGAAACTGCCAAAGCCCAATTGCGCCAGGCGCAGGGAAAGTAAAATCGACGCGAGGACGCGTTCGCACTCCAAAAGCTTCCGCGAAATGGAATGACGTCTTCTGCTATTTCGAACGAAGTTCTGTGTTGTGCGATGCGTCCTCGCATTGCTTTGGCCGACACGGTGATTGGTGCAACTCGGATGGTCTCCTAGGGGCTAATAGACATCTGCGGGACTTTCGAATGCCGGATTGCTTACTCGTGTGAGCTTCCAATCCCACGGCTTACCCGAGAGATGGCGCCACTCCAGTTCGAAAGGAGATGCTAATGAATTGACGCGTTGGTCGAGCACCTCCATCACATCCTCGTCGGAGCTGTAGACCATAATTTTGCCGCTCCAAACCGCGCGCGGGCTTTCTACCTGTATACGCAAATTGGACGCGGTGATTCGTGGACCGCGCACATATCGAAAGGCTCCATTTAGGCGTTCAAGGAGACGCCTGCGATCGTCGGCCCACTGATCCTGATAGTCAGCTGCAATGAAACCGGCCGCGGCGTCCCAGTTCTTATGCTCAATCGCGTGGAAGAAGTTCTCAGTGTGACGCCGCACCTGCCGCTCCGGTTGCCATAGCCAGATGAGATAGAGACCTACGCAAAGAGCGATGGCCAACCCGCAATAAAAACCTCCGCGAAAAGAAATCGTCACAGACGCGACTTTATTTTTTTTGATTGGATCGAGCCATGTAGCCGACGGAATTAGGTACTACTTTTTCGTAGATGGCTCGACCGGCTCCTTTACCGATTGGTCGCGTTCCCAGCCCTCATTCTCAAGCTTGATACGCTCAATGGCGATGGCATTCGCGTTGGCGTCGAGATCCGGCAGCATTTCAAACTCTGACACCCAACAGCGGTAAATCTTGTAGGCGAGAACGAGTTGTCCGCCATGATCGAGAGATGTCTCAGCTCGCGTCGCGCGCATACCAATCTACTTTGCGCGTCACATACATTACGATCGCCAGCACGATGAAGAGTGCGATCGCGCCCATGAGCAATGCGTAATCCTGCTGCCGTAACGTGATGTAGAGAAACGTGTAAACGCCCGCGAGACCCGCGCCAATCATTAGCGTGCGCGCACCCCCTCCAAGGAAAAAACGGCAGTACCATGTAATCAACGCCGTCGATGCGACCGCCGCGATCAGGTACGCCCAGCTGAATCCAATAAACTCTGAAATCGACAATAGCAGCAGGTAAAATAAGCAAAGCGCCGCGCCGACCATCAGATATTGAAACGGATGAATTTTTTGCCGCGCCGTGACTTCAAAGAGAAAGAACGCGGTGAAAACAAGTACCAGAAAGAGAACGCCATATTTGATCGAGCGTTCGACGTAACGATACGCGTCCAGGATCGACAGGAACTGCGCTCCGAAAAGGGAATTCGAAACCGACTGCGTTGTGAATCGCTCATTGCCCGAACGGCTTGTCCAGGATTGCGGATAATCACGTCCGTAATATGAAACCTTCCATTTCGCATCGAATCCGCCTGGACGCACTGACCGTTCGGCGGGTAAAAACGCACCGCGAAATCCCGGATCGGGCCAGTTTGATTTGAGGGTTACTTCATTTTGCACCCCGAACGGTGCGAAGAAAATTCCCTCGCTGCCGTTGAAATCCAGCGGGATCGAAAACTGAATGTCGGCAGCAATTGGCTTATCGCTGCCGAGCGACGCCGTTGCGCCCGTTGTGTAACCCGGCAGCTGTGATCCGGGTAGCATAGGATGCTTTGCGCCGCCCCAATCGAGCACAATTGCCTCACGCGCACCGCGCAAATCGTTGATCGCGATGGTGACAAACGCGTCCTTCCATTGGACGTCTCTTATATCGACCTTGAGCGGTCCGAAATCTGGCGGCACAAATTTGCCGGACAGGATCGTCTGAGCACGATAGACCACGGCATTGTAAATCCCACGATGCAACATCTGCGTTTGCACATCGCCTGAGATATTCAGTGTTTCAGGCAGGAAATACGCGTTCGCCGTGGCAGTTTCTTCCACTTCGCGCCGTTCCATCTTTCCGTCAGGTGCTGGAACTTCTTTTACTGTCTTAAACTTGTATTGATAGGGAATTCCAAGCACCGGACCAATCAGATTTTGCTCTCTGCCCCATGATGAGGTGATATCGGCCACCGCCTCGTTCCGTCGCTGCAATCGCTCGCTCAACACGCCAGTAATCATCGCCAGTGGGATCAAGAGCACCAGAACAAGCGCGCCGACTCCGAGCAGCTTGATAATCGTGCTATAGCGCTTTCCGAATGAAGGCTGGGACTTCGGTAACGGCGGCGGCGGTGTCTGGGTTTCAGGCATGCCGCGATGTTGAATCAGCAGGCCTCGTTAGGCAATAAACTTAATCGTGGCGTCGATGAAATGTTAATTGAACGTTCGGGCAGATGAATTGGTTTCACACCTTGGGTCGCCTCCCCCTTCCGAAGCGGAGGGTGAGGGTAATTCGCAGGAAAGTCGGCCGCGTGACCATCACCCCCTCACACCTTAATCCTCTCCCCTGGCGAGGGGAGAAGCGGACTTAGACTCAGAGAGATACAGGCGGGTTCGTTACACGCGCGTTCGCCATTGCCGACGAATTCGCGCCGCTTCACGCATGAAACGCGGATTTGCGACTATCTTCGTCGAAGCATTTTCAGTTGGAGCGCCTCGCTCAAACAACGACAAGCAATCGATCAAGCGCCTGCCGCGCCAGTTAATCAATTCCTGGCTGATGCAGCGTAGCCCGGTCTGCGCGCATAAGGACCGAAAAATATCAGCGCTCATCGTTACATTACGGTTATGTTCCCAGTCGAGGATCTTTACTTTGCGAAGAAGTTTGCGCATCGGTTTGGGAATCCGTTCCGATAGCGAGTCGGCATACGCGCCGAGATTCGAATGATGAATGAATCCTTTGCCACCGATCTTCAGTGTCCTTCCCACTTCCCTGAGGTAAGCCTCGACGATTTCGCGCCGTAGATGCACGAACGAATCGAAACTGAAGACGAAATCGACAGAAGCATCGGGAACCATCGATAATGAGCGGCCATCGTTCAGGTAACAGCGCACATGCGACTCAGCCGCGAAACGCCGAGAACACGCTTCGACACATTCGCTGGAGGCGTCAACAACCCAGAGATCCTGACAGTAATCTTTAAGGTAATGCGTCCATCGTCCAAAGCCGGGCGCGATTTCAAGGATTGTCTCCGCTGGCACGCAATCTCGAATACGCGGGAGGATGGTGCCGGACCATTGTGCGGCAGAACCGCCCCAGGGCTCGGACCATTCTTCGCCTGCATCCTTCCAATCATATTTCGTTGAATGGCTTGGCATAGTCCTTGGCCAAAACGTGGCTGGGGCCGGAATCGAACCGGCGACACGTGGATTTTCAGTCCACTGCTCTGCCAACTGAGCTACCCAGCCTTCGCAAACCTGCCTCCTCTGAGCGGGCTGCTTACTAAAGCAGAAAACGCCCAACCCTCAACGTCCAACGCCCAGGTCCGAATGCTTTGACTCACTCGCTCCCACTCATTTCGGCCTCTCGGCTTAACCCATCCATGTCGTTCGCAACCCTGCGGCTCCATTCGCGAGCAGGCGTTGAATTCAAAACTTACACGGCAATTCAATTGCCCTGCGCAACAAGCGCAGATAATCGTCCCGCGAAATTTCGATCCCGCCAAATTGTTCTAGATGTGGGGTGAGCCATTGCGTGTCAAGCAACGCGAATTTTCGAGCGCGCAAATGCTCTACCAGCGCGACTAACGCGATTTTCGACGCATCGGTTACGTAATGGAACATTGATTCGCCAAAAAAAGCGCCACCAACCGCTACGCCGTAGAGTCCACCAGCAAGCGTGCCTTCCTTCCAGGCTTCGACAGAATGCGCGCAGCCGAGCTCATGTAATCGCGTGTAGCTTTCAATAATTTCGAGATTGATCCACGTATCTTCGCGTTTCGCGCACGCCTCGATGACTTTCGAAAATGCGTTGTCCATTGTCGTTTCAAAAACTTTTTTGCGCGCGAGACGCCGCAACGCGTGTGGGACATGAAAATCTTGCAATGGCAAAATTGCACGGGGATCGGGCGAAAACCATTGAATTGAGGTGTCCTCCATCGCCATGGGAAAAACGCCGAGACGATAACCCTGCAGCAAGAGTTCGGGATCGATCATGGCGGACGGAGTAAAAAATCAGAACGTTAAAAGGCTACAACAGAAAGGTATTGACCGTTTTCAACTATTTAACCTCTTAAGCAATCACTTGGTGTCATACGGCAATCCGCAATTGCAATGCCTCCTGTCCTTCATAAAATACGTAGATGAAACGCATGTCGATCTTGCCGGTGATCGCATGCCTGGCCGTGTGTGGCTGCACCGACCCTCTCGAACAACGCAGCTCGCAAGAAGTTCAGGGACAGTTTCAGCGAGGAGTGACCGGCCAGGGAACACTCGGCCCGTTGGAGCGATCTCCGGGCGACCCAGCTGTAGAGCACGGCGTCCCACAGACTCATCCGTAGCGCACGCTGAAGATGGCCGACAAATCCACGCACTCGAAAATTCTCATCCTCGACTTCGGCTCGCAGTACACCCAAGTCATAGCGCGGCGAATCCGTGAGTGCCAGGTGTATTCGGAGATTGTTCGCTTCGACATGCCAGCCGCTGAAGTCGCCGCATTGCAACCGAAGGGACTGATCCTTTCCGGTGGACCCGCGAGTGTTTACGACAAGGGCGCACCGCAAATCGATCATGAGATTTTTTCGCTAGGCGTTCCCGTGTTGGGAATTTGCTACGGGCTAATGCTGATGGCGCATCATTTTGGTGGACGTGTCGTATTCACGGGACGACGCGAGTATGGCGCGGGCGTCTTGCACATCAGGAATGGCTCACAACTCTTAGGCGGATTAGGCGAGCAGCTGGACGTCTGGAACAGCCATGGCGACGAGGTGACGACGTTACCGAAAGGCTTTCGCGTCGCTGGGACCACTGAAGGTTGCGACTTCGCCGCGGTGGAAGATCCACAGCGGAAGCTGTACGGATTGCAATTTCATCCCGAAGTCGCACACACGCCGCGCGGCAGAGAGATTCTTCAGAATTTTCTGTTTCACATCTGCCACTGCGCGATGGACTGGACAATGGGCTCCTTTATTGAAGAGGCTTGCGCCCGCGTCAGGAAACAAGTCGGCGACCAAAAGGTCGTGCTCGGTTTGAGCGGCGGCGTTGATTCTTCAGTGACCGCCGCGCTCCTGCATAAGGCAATTGGTGAACAGCTCACGTGCATTTTCGTTAATAACGGTCTACTCCGGGCGCGAGAGGAAGAAATCGTGCAGCGGGTTTTCGGCGAGAATTTTCACGTGCGCCTAAAATACGTGGATGCCAGCGATCGTTTTCTCGCGCTGCTCAAGGGGGTGACCGATCCGGAAACGAAGCGCAAGCTGATCGGCAATGAATTCATCGAAGTATTTCAGCACGCCACCGAGCAACTGCTCGAGGAAGAACAGGGAAATGGGGAGCGCAAACTCGCCACGTCGAGTCCGTCCCGCCGTACGGCGGGTGGACACCGCGGATACAAATTTCTCGCGCAAGGCACTCTTTATCCTGATGTGATTGAGAGCGTGTCGATCCAGGGCAATCCCGCGCAAGTGATCAAAAGTCACCATAACGTCGGTGGATTGCCTGAGAAGATGCATTTCGAGCTCGTCGAGCCGGTGCGCCAATTGTTCAAAGACGAAGTGCGCCAGGCAGGATTGCAGCTCGGTTTGCCAAAGGAAATCGTATATCGTCAGCCTTTCCCGGGTCCTGGTCTCGCCGTTCGCATTCTCGGAGAAGTTACGCCCGAACGTTTATCAATACTGCGCGAGGCGGACACGATCGTGGAGAGCGAAATGGAAGCGGCCGATTGGTATTACAAAGTCTGGCAATCATTTGCTGTTTTGCTTCCTGTGCAATCGGTCGGCGTCATGGGCGACCAGCGAACCTACGAAAACACGGTTGTACTTCGCATCGTTGAGAGCCAGGACGGCATGACCGCCGATTGGGTGCGGCTTCCCTATGAGTTGCTGGCGCGCATTTCCAATCGAATCAGTAACGAAGTGAAAGGCGTCAACAGGGTTTGTTACGACATCTCAAGTAAACCACCCAGCACGATCGAGTGGGAGTGACCTGATTTTCGAGTGGTTTTCAGTCTGAATCTTGACGCCACCGCAAGCTTTGCGTGCAGTCTAATCAATCTGCGACACGGCGCTCATAAATTCCGAGAAATTCTTGCCGTTACGCGCGGCATGATTGAGGGCGTCCAGGCGCGCGTCCATTGCTGCCTCCGGCAGCGCGACTCGAATTGAATGCGCTTCATTTGTAAAAACTATTTCGTCCCACTGGATTGATGAAATCTCATCATTGAAGCGTGCTACCGCGCGACCGCGGAAAAACGCTCGTGTTGTTTCCGGCGGATTGAAGATGGATGCCTTGATTTCCTCCTCGTTTGTGACACGGCGCATCAGACCTTTGCGCACCAGCTCATAATATAATCCCTGGTCGAGATCGAGATTGTGATATTCAAGGTCAATAGATTGCAGCCACGGGTCGCTCCACGAAAGTTTTTCCTCCTGCTGTAACGCATCCAGCAAGAATTTCTTTGCCGCCCAGTCGATCCGATCCCGCGTCGACATAAACTCGCGCTCAAGATCGTTGAGCACATTTTCCCATTCCCTTAATATCCATTGTCGATCTTCGCTTGCGCCGTTGTTTAGTTTGCTCGCAGCGCGCAAATAAATCCGTTGTACGTCGATGGCAGAGATCTTGCGCCCATCTTTGAGTTCGATGATCCAATCGTACGTTTGATCTCGGCTGATCGATTTGTTTGCATCAACCGGTTGCGCGATCTCAAGCTGCGGCGCTTCCCCGCGCTCAACCAAGTTGAGCACGAGCGCCGTGGTCCCAACCTTCATGGCGGTGGCCCATTCGCTCATATTTGAGTCGCCAAGAATAACGTGGAACCGGCGATACCGGCTGGCGTCCACATGAGGTTCGTCACGCGTGTTGATCAGAGGGCGCCGATTCATTGTATCGATGCTCACAACCACGCTGAAGAAGTCCGCACGCTGCGAGATCTGATAGACGCCGGGCTCGCCCTGCGCACTCTCGGCTTCAATGCCCATCTTGCCCGCACCCGCGAAAATCTGGCGGGTTATAAGAAACGGCAGCATTCCAGCAACAATCCGGTCCCAGGCGATGTCGCGTCTCATCAGGTAATTGTCGTGGCAACCGTAACTATGCCCGGCAAAGTCGGTGTTGTTCTTGTAAAGCCGAACGTCAAATCCGGAAGGCAACTTCTGATTTCTGCGTCGTGCGCATTCTGCTAGAATGCGTTCCCCTGCTTTATCCTGGGCGACGATCTGCCGAAGCGTTGTGCACTCCGGGGTAGAATATTCCGGATGTGCGTGATCGTTGTAAAAGCGCGCGCCATTTGAAAGGACGAGATCGCTTTTTATTTCCTCAAAGCTGAGGGGACGGCGCTTATCGATCTCGTAATAGGCCGATTCGTCGGTGTCTTGAAGCAACTCTCGCGCGCGAAACCCTCGTGCGTCGAGATGGGGATCTTCCAGTTCGTAATCCCATTTCATCAGCGCGCCGTTCTCAGTATACCGCCGGACCAGCTCGATCGACTCGGCCACGACATCGACACTCTCCGCACCGCCGAGAGTGATGCCGTATTCCGTCTCCAGCCCAAAGACGCGTTTCATCAGGTCCTGCCCCTTTTCCGATGTCACCGGGCCAATGTACGGATGGAGATCAAGTTAAACCGGCGCGGCACTGTGCTCATTTCTCTTCGCGGCTCAGATCACTCCAGAGGTTGCACGCGCTCGCGCATCGGAAACCGGTTTAACAGGCGAAATTTTTACAACATTCTCCGGATCGTAATCGATCAGTTTCAGCCAGTCTTCGGTGATGTCGGTCGTCGGGAAAATATCGTTCTCCATGTACTCAGCATTAAAAGCGAGCTGCAAATCCGTTTCGCGAATTCCTTGCTCCTGTTGGGTGGCAATGGCCCGTTTAATCGCCATCGCTTTTGCACGCTCCACAATCGAGGCGATGATCGCGCCACTGATAAGATCGCTGCGGTAGAGCGTCTCCTTGCGACCGCTGCGCAGCGTCACTTCCAGGAATTTGTTCTCGTCGCGGCGCGTAAACTGCCAGTCGACAAAGCGCTCAATCAGACGCTCGATTGATGCGCCCAGGCCATCGGCTTCCTTGGCAAGCACGCCATCGTAAGGAAGACTGTCTGTGAGATAGATGCGGTAGATTTCTCGCGCGCCACCTTTATCTGGCCGGCTAACTTTTATTTTTCGATCGATTCGGCCCGGCCGCAAAATTGCCGGGTCGATCAGATCAGCGCGATTGGAAGCAAGGATGATGACTACGTCATTGAGCGAATCGATTCCATCCATCTCCGAGCAAAACATCGGGACCAGCGTCGAAAGAATGTTCGAATGACGCGATGCGCGGCGCGTGCCAAGAATGGATTCGGCTTCGTCGATAAATAGAAATGGCATGAAACCCTTGCCGCGTTTCTCGCGGGCCGTAGCAAAGATCTCACGCACCATTCGCTCCGATTCGCCCACCCACATGTTCAAAATCTCGGGGCCCTTGACGTGCATGAAGTACTCCTGCATCTCAGCCCCCGTTTTTTCACAAAGCTGCTTGGTCAAATTATACGCAGTTGCCTTCCCAATCAGCGTCTTCCCACAACCCGGCGGGCCATAAAGCAGAAAACCCTTCGGTGTAGCATGCTGAAACTTTTGGAAAAGCTCGGCGTGCAGAAGTGGAAGCTCGATTGCGTCCTTGATCGCTTGCAGCGCCGTCTCCTGACCGCCGACCTTTTCCCACGGCAGCTCGGGCACATCGTCTAGATAATGTTCGTGCGATTTGGGGCTCGAGAGCGTTTCCAAAGCCATCCGGTAGTTTGAGTCGACACGAACTTCGTCGCCTGATTTCAAAGTGGAGTCGGCGAGATCGGCGGAACGTTGTAGCACCATCGATTGCAATCCGTGCTCCGAACCGACCCGCAGCCGATCTTTGCCGAGGACTTCGGTGACTTTTGTCACCGGCCCCGCGGTTTCGAATCCTAGGTCGCCAACGATGACGAACGCTTCGTTTACCAGGACGCGCGTCCCCTTTTTCAATTTCGCAAGTGGAATGCGAGGATCGACATTGCAATAATAATCAGCGCCCCCAACAACGATGTGTGCCGTATCTTTCGAAGTGGCTCCGAGAAACGTGCCGATCCGGTTCGCAGGCGAAGTGACTTTTTTGATGACCTCCTCGAGCTTCTCGATCATGCGCCGCGCTTCGACCATTGTCTCCTGTTGGTCGGAAATCTGAGGGCGCAGTTCCAACAGGTCGCGTCGAACGGGATCGCCAGGAGGCAACGACGCAATGACCTGATCAAATGAATCGAGGAGATTATCCGGACCCGAGTCCCCAACCC
>JBKPLM010000149.1:0-6813 GCA_046731655.1 Verrucomicrobiota bacterium
GGGCAGCCTGCCGAAGCGGTTTGGCATCGAGTCGCATTTCATGAACGCGTCCGTAGCGCTGGCGCCGAAGCAGCCCGGCCTTCTCCAGCACGCGCAAGTGTTTCGAGACCGCGGGGAGCGACATGGCGTGCGGTTTGGCCAGATGCGTCACACGTTGATCGCCCTGCGCGAGATGAGAGAGGATACGCCGCCGGGTGGGATCGGCGAGGGCGGCAAACGTGCGATCCAAAGTTCTCGAAGAATATTTAACCATCTGGTTAAGTAATGGAATGGATTATCAGCTGCGATGCAAATAAAAAGTTTAACGTTCCCTTGAAGTCATAAGAACCGGAACGCACACTGCATTGTGTCGCGAGCGCCCCGCGATGAAACGCTGTCGTTATGCTCACATCTATCCACGAACCCTGTGACGAGAGCGTAATTCGCTCGCGCTTAGCCAGCGCGCCTTGTTCGAAAGTTGCCGGACGCTGGGTGCTTGTAGCCACAACCCTCGCCTCAAGTATGGCCTTTATCGATAGCACTGTTGTAAACGTGGCGTTACCCGCGCTGCAAACGAACCTGAACGCGACGATTGTAGACGTGCAATGGGTCATCGAGGCTTACTCGCTTTTGCTTTCGGCGCTTCTGCTTGTCGGCGGATCTCTCGGAGATCACTACGGCCGGCGCCGAGTCTTCCTGCTTGGTATTGCTCTTTTCGGTGTGGCGTCTACATGGTGCGGCTTAGCTCCCGACATACATCAACTGATTGTCGCCCGTGCAGCGCAGGGACTCGGTGCGGCCCTTCTCGTTCCGGGTAGCCTCGCGATCATCAGCAGTTCGTTTCTGGAAAACGAACGTGGACGCGCAATTGGTACCTGGTCGGGTTTCAGCGCGATCACGACTGCTATCGGGCCAGTGATCGGGGGCTGGCTAATCGAACATCTTTCCTGGCGCGCCATATTCTTTATCAATGTTCCAATCGCGTTTTTGGTAATCTTTATTTCATTATGGCGCGTTCCCGAGAGCTCCGACAAGGAGAGCAAGGGACTGGATTGGTCTGGCGCACTTTTGGTAACGGTCGGCCTGGGCGCGTTAGTTTATGGATTGATCGAATCTTCGCGACTTGGCTTCGGCGATCGATCGGTGCTCGCGGCGCTCGTTGCCGCAGTCGCACTGCTGGCCCTTTTCCTAATCATCGAGACGCGGGTTTCGAATCCAATGCTTCCGCTGGTTCTGTTCCGATCACGAACGTTTACTGGAGCGAACCTGCTCACGTTTTTGCTTTACGGTGCGCTCGGCGGCACCCTCTTCTTCTTTCCGCTCAATTTGATTCAAGTGCAGCATTACTCGGCGACCGCAGCTGGTGCAGCTTTCCTCCCGTTCATCTTGATCATCTTTCTTCTTTCTCGCTGGGCAGGCGGACTCGTCGAAAGGTACGGATCGAAAATCCCGCTGGTTATCGGCCCGTTAATAGCAGCTGTTGGCTTCGCGCTCTTCATGTTGCCCGGCGTGAACGCTAGTTACTGGCAGAATTTTTTTCCTGCCGTCGTTGTGCTTGGGACAGGCATGGCTGTAAGTGTTGCGCCTCTTACAACCACAGTAATGAATTCGGTTACGCAAAATCGCGTCGGCATTGCGTCGGGAGTCAACAACGCCGTCGCACGAGGAGCTGGACTCCTCGCGATCGCAGTCCTTGGAATCGTCATGCTTCACTCCTTTAATCGTGCGCTCGATCGGCGATTGATCGATGAGAACGTACCACATGCTGCATGGCAATCATTGCAGGGTCAGCGCAATAAACTCGCAGCCGCTTCTCTCCCTGAAGAGTTCGACCAGATGACCCAGCAAATCGTTGACCAAACGATCGGCGAATCTTTCGTGCACGCTTTCGGGCTAGTCATGGCGATTGGAGCGATGCTAGCTGCAGGGAGTGCAATCGTTGCGTGGCTTCTCATTGGCACAGGAGCACAAAAAGAACATCCGCGCCCTCCGAAAGCTTTCGCGGATTGAATTCATTTGCTTACGATGTGATGCCTATGGAGAGAAAAGTTCCCGGACTTCACCACGTGACTGCGATCGCCAGCGGTCCACAGCGAAATCTGGACTTCTATGTGGGACTTCTGGGTCTTCGCTTTGTAAAGCGCACGGTCAATTTCGATGATCCGGGAACGTATCATTTCTATTTTGGCGATCGGCGCGGAACGCCTGGTACCATCCTGACTTTCTTTCCCTGGCCGGGTGTACGACGCGGGATTCGTGGCACCGGGCAAATCGAGGCAACAGCATTCGGAATTTCACCGGACTCGATCGGTTACTGGCTGGAGCGCTTCAAACAGCAGCATGTTACGGCGGAACGGACAGCGTTGCGTTTCGGAGAAGAAGTAATTCGATTCGTCGATCCTGACGGGCTCTTGCTGGAACTGATCGCTTCAAATTCCCTCACGCCAGTTGAAGCGTGGCCCGACAGCCCGATTCCACCGGAACATGCTCTTCACGGATTCCACAGCGTGTCGGCTGCTTTGGAAGGTTACGAAAAAACGGCTCGTTTGCTCACTGACACATTCGGTTACCGGTTAGTCGAGGAATCGGGAAATCGGTTTCGCTTCGCATCGCGGGACGATAACGTGCCGGGCCGCATTGTTGATTTGCTTTGCCTCCCTGATTCAGGTGTTGGTCGTGTGGCGGCCGGTTCGGTGCATCACATCGCGTTTCGCGCACGTGACGAACGGGAGCAACTCCAGTGGCGAGAACAACTCGTTGATCTCGGTTACAACGTCACGCCGGTAATTGATCGCATTTATTTTCATTCAATTTATTTTCGCGAACCGGGCGGGGTGCTCTTTGAAATTGCAACCGAACCTCCCGGTTTTACCTTCGATGAAACAATCGAAGAACTTGGAACTGGCCTGCGCCTCCCGCCGTGGCTGGAATCCGCGCGCGCGCAGGTCGAGAAAATTCTGCCGGCGATTCAGGTGCCGAGTAAAACATGAAGCCGCAGCCAGATTTTGTTCACGAATTCGTTCCGGGTAACTCGAACCGAACACTGCTGCTCTTGCACGGCACCGGCGGAAACGAACGCGATCTCGTCCCGCTCGGACGGGAACTCGATCCGAACGCTTCGTTGCTTAGCCCACGCGGAAAAATCCTGGAAAACGGAATGCCGCGGTTCTTTCGCCGGCTTGCCGAAGGTGTATTCGATTCGGAGGATTTGAAGAAGCGAACGAACGAACTGGCCGATTTCGTCGCTGCGGCAGTGCGCCATTACAAACTCGCTGCGGACCACATTGTCGGCGTCGGTTATTCCAACGGTGCCAACATCGCTGCAAGCGTGTTACTGCTTCGCCCGGAAATTATACAAGCGGCGATCTTATTTCGCGCCATGGTGCCGCTGGTTCCAGACAAATTACCAGACCTTTCATCTGTGCACGTTTGGATCGCCGCCGGGAGCCAGGATCCAATCATTCCACCATCCGAGGCTCAGCGGCTTGCGGATCTTCTTCGTCACGCGAGCGCAGACGTGACCATTCGTTTTTTCAATGCCAGCCACGGCCTAACGAGCAGTGAGCTCGAGACGGCAGGTCAATGGCTCAAAGATCTTAAGCCGTGAGCCGCGCGAAGATGAAAACAACCCGGCTCGAAGCGTTCAGCGACGGCGTTCTTGCGATCATCATCACGATTATGGTGTTGGAATTGAAGGTGCCGCATGCAGTTGAGCTCGCTGCATTGAAACCGGTGCTGCCGGTGTTGTTGAGCTACGTGCTAAGTTTTATCTATCTCGGCATCTATTGGAACAACCATCATCATCTGTTCCAAGCCACCGAGGAGGTCAGCGGCGGGATTCTGTGGGCCAACCTTCATCTCCTGTTCTGGCTGTCGCTCTTTCCATTCACCACAGCCTGGATGGGTGAAAATCACCTGGCCGTAATCCCGACCGCTATTTATGGCTTCGTGCTGCTGATGGCGGCAATTGCCTACTACGTTCTGCAGCGAACCATTATCGCCAAAGAAGGCCGCGCATCGCTCCTTGCACAGGCTGTTGGCAAAGACTGGAAGGGTAAACTCTCTCCCCTGTTCTACCTCGCCGCCATCCCACTCGCGTTTGTGAATCCATGGATCGCCGGTGTGCTGTACGTGTTCGCCGCGCTTCTTTGGTTGATTCCCGATCCCCGGATCGAGCGGGAGTTGGAGAAACGTGAGGAGTAAAACAAAGGTGGAAATCGAGCTTCAATAGCAAAGCACAACGCTCAATCGATGAATCCACCTGAGAATTCATTCGCATTTGGTGCGCCTGGAATTGAGCCCCGCTGGACTTCGAGCGCCAAAGAAGGCGTGGGCACGGCCTACCATACCAGTTGCCGCGTTTGGTTCACGCTCAGTCATGGAATCGTAAACGAGATTTACTATCCCCATGTCGATCAACCGAACACGCGCGACTTTCAGTTCCTCATAAGCGATGGAAAAACGTTTTGCCACGAGGAAAAACGCGACCTGACTCACGCGATTGATTACCCGGAGCGTGATTGCCTTCTTTACCGGCTCACAAATTCGGAGCCGCTCGGCCGCTACCGTGTCATAAAACACGTCCTCGCCGATCCGCATCAATCAGTGCTGCTCGTGCACACTAAGGTAGAAGTGCTGGACCAATCGCTACGTCATAAGTTGCGACTCTACGCATTACTAGCTCCTCACATCGCCGGCTTCGGCGCCGGCAACTCCGGCTGGTGTTCTGAAGTAGGCGGCATCAAACTGATCAGCGCGCATCGCAAAAACGTTTACCTGATCATGGCGTGCAGCACCGGATTCTCTCGTCGCTCAGTCGGCTACGTCGGTTTTAGCGACGGTTGGCAGGACCTCATGGACAATTTCAAAATGGACTGGCAGTTCGGTTCGGCCGAGAACGGCAACATCGCGTTGACCGGGGAAATCAATCTTCCAGGCACCGGTGAATTTACAATGGTTGTCGCATTTGGCCGCAGCTATCAAAGCACAACTGCTAAGTTGTTCCAATCGCTGGCCGAGCCGTTCGAGTCACACCGTCAGGCGTATGTCCGCCAATGGCAGCGCGCGGTTGTGAATCCAAAATTCGATTTCAGTGCCGACACCTCCGACGGCGGCGGAATGTATCGTTTGAGCCGCTGCGTGCTGACTGCGCATGAAGACAAAGTTTTTCAAGGCGCGATTGTTGCATCGATGAGTATCCCCTGGGGCGAAACTAAAGGTGATAACGATCTGGGAGGTTATCATCTCGTGTGGACCCGTGACCTCGTACAAAGTGCAACAGCACTCCTTGCCACGGGTCAGACCAGCACGCCGCTGCGCGCATTGATTTGGCTTGCTGCCATTCAGCGAACGGACGGCAGTTTTCCTCAGAATAGTTGGATCGATGGGGCCGCTTATTGGTCTGGCTTGCAACTCGATCAGATCGCCGCGCCAATATTACTGGCCTGGCGCTTGCACAAATTCGCCACGGCGAATCCGTCCTTTGGCGGACAAGACGCGCTCGGTTTGTTTAGTCCGCGCACGATGATTGTACGCGCTGCCGCACACTTGATCCTGCAAGGCCCGGTTACCAGCCAGGACCGATGGGAAGAAAACGCCGGCTACTCGCCTTCCACTCTTGCCACTGTGATTGGCGCTCTCGTCTGCGCGGCGGAATGGGCCACGGAATACGGGGAATTTGCAGCGGCGAATTTTGTTTTTGCGTACGCGGACTGGCTAGCGGCGCACGTCGAAGAATGGACGGTTACGACACAAGGCGAATTGGTCGAAGGATTCCCTCGTCACTATATCCGAATCAATCCGACCGACCCTAACGCGCCTGATCCCCACGCCGATCCGAATACAACCATGATTGAGTTGGCCAACGGCGGTGGTCTCCATCCGGCGCGAAACGTGGTCGGGGGCGATTTTCTGCATCTGGTGCGGTTCGGTATTCGCGACGCGAATGATCCAATTGTTCGAGATTCAATCGAAGTCATCGATCGAGTACTCAAATATAATCTGCCACAGGGCCCAGGCTGGCGTCGTTACAATCACGATGGCTATGGGCAGAAGGATGACGGCAGTGCTTTCGATGGTACAGGTGTAGGCCGTTGCTGGCCAATTTTGACGGGAGAACGGGGTCATTACGAACTCGCCGCAGGGCACGATCCAAAGCCGTTCATCACGTCAATGGAAGAGTTTGCGAATCAGGGCGGAATGATTACCGAACAGTTATGGGATCGAGCTGATTTGCCGGAGGCTCATATGAAACGCGGCTGTCCAACCGGCGCGGCGATGCCGCTTTGTTGGTCGCACGCCGAATACATTTCTCTCGTGCGCAGCCGCCATGACGGCGTTTGCCTTGACTGCGTTAGGCCGGCCTTCCAGCGTTATGTCTCGCACCCGGTACAGAGCAATTATGAGATTTGGACTCTGCGCTATCCCTTGCGGCGGGTTTCGCGCGGCAGGATCTTGCGAATCATTCTCGCTGCGCAGGCAACGGTTGTCTGGTCAACGGACGGCGGAGCGCGCACCAATCTGTTGGATTCGATTCATGAAAACAGGCTGAATCTCTGGTTCGCGGATTTCCTAACCGCGGATTGGCCGGTCGGTTCGGTGCTAACATTTACATTCTTTTGGAAACACGATCAGCGCTGGGAAGGCCGCGATTGGCAGGTAAAGATTTTAGGAACGTAATCCTAAGCGCCCGAAGCGTGAATCCGCGCCGTTTTTGAAACGGCGAGAGGTAGCGAAGGGCGAAGTCAATGAACGCACTGACGCGGATGGGCAGGACCCAGAGTAAGGTGAGGTTTTCAAAGACTCTCCTGCGAATCCCGCATGACTGTTATACAC
>JBKPLM010000150.1:0-3309 GCA_046731655.1 Verrucomicrobiota bacterium
AGCCGCCTCCTCCAGAGACTGCGGCGACCCGATATTCCTCGACGGAGCCTGTCCTGAGCAAAGTCGAAGGGCTCGGAATGACAAGAGACTGACGGATCGATTCGCCGGTTGCTCAGGAAAAGCTCGTCGCTACAGTTTGTCCCTTATGCCGTACAAGGATGTTGCTCCGCCTGCAGGCGAAAAGATTACCAGAACCGACACGCTGAACGTACCGGATCAACCGGTCGTTCCATTTATCCGCGGAGACGGCACGGGACCGGACATCTGGGCTGCGAGCGTGCGCGCGTTCGATGCGGCGGTCGAAAAAGCATACGGCGGCAAAAAAAAGATCGCGTGGTTCGAAGTGTACGCCGGTCAGTCGGCAAAGGACAAATTCGGTGAATGGCTGCCGGAAGATACCGTGGAAGCGTTCCGCGAGTATCACGTGGGAATCAAAGGCCCGCTGACCACGCCGGTTGGTGGCGGCATTCGTTCCCTCAACGTCGCGTTACGGCAACTGCTCGATCTTTTCGTTTGCCTGCGGCCGATCCAATACTTCAATGGCGTCCCCTCGCCGCTTAAACATCCAGAAAAGGTCAACATGATAATCTTCCGCGAAAACACGGAAGACATCTACGCAGGAATCGAATTCCCTGCCGGCACGCCGGACGCGCAAAAGGTTCTCGATTTTCTAAAGAAAGAGTTTCCACAGCAATTCGAGAAAATTCGCTTCGGGACAAAACAGAAAGCGGCGGACTTTTGGAAAAAAGTTGGCGCGCCGGAAAAAGACGACGTTTGCGTTGGAGTCGGAATCAAACCGGTCAGCCGATCCGGCACCGTTCGTCTGGTGCATAGCGCGATCTCTTACGCGATTGCGAACCGCCGCAAGAGCGTGACGCTGGTCCATAAGGGCAACATCATGAAATTCACCGAGGGGGCGTTCCGCGATTGGGGTTATGAAGTCGCAAAGCAATATTTCGGCGCGAAGGAAATCGATGGCGGTCCCTGGTGCGAAATTCCCATGGGTAAACCGGGCGCCGGCATTGTGATCAACGACGCCATCGCCGACAACGCGCTTCAGCAATTCCTGTTGCGCCCCGCAGATTATGACGTGATCGCCACACTCAATCTAAATGGTGATTACCTGGGCGACGCGCTGGCCGCGCAGGTGGGCGGAATCGGAATCGCACCCGGAGGAAATATCAATTACATCACCGGCCACGCGGTATTCGAGGCGACCCATGGCACGGCACCCAAATATACCAACCAGGACAAGGTCAACCCCGGTTCGGTGATTCTTTCAGGCGAAATGATGTTTCGTTACATGGGCTGGATGGAAGCCGCCGATCTGATTCTCAAAGGATTGCGCGGCGCGATTGCGAGCAAACATGTTACTTACGATTTCGCGCGTTTGATGGAAGGATCCACCGAGATCAAGTGTTCGCAATTCGGCGACAATGTCATCGCTCATATGTGAGCGCCCACATGTGAGCCAAATAAAGAAACCGAATGTCGAAGCTCGAACCAATGAAGAAGCACCGGCGTGATTCAACGATTCAACGATTTAACGTGGCGAAGCTCTTCGTCATTTTCATCGCTCTCATCGCAGCAACCAGCAGCGCGTTCGGTGAGAAGCGCAACATCACCGAAAAAGATCTGTTCGATTTCGTCTGGATTGGAGACCCGCAAGTTTCGCCAGACGGATCGCACGTGGCGTATGTGCGCGTGACGGTTAACGAGAAGAAAGAAGGTTACAACACGTCCATCTGGAGTGTTCCAGTGTCAGGCGACGAAGAGCCTCATCAACTGACAAAAGGCGATCACGATTCCACACCTCGCTGGTCGCCAGACGGGAAATTTTTGCTCTTCCTGCGCTCGACTGAGAAGAACGGCAAGCCCGAGCCGCCACAACTGGCGGTCCTGCCAATGGCAGGGGGCGATTCATTTGTCTTTACGGATCTACCGAAAGGTGCAGCGAGTCCGAGCTGGGCGCCGGACGGAAAAACGATCGCGTTTACGAGCGAGACAAACGCGGAAGACCTGGCCAAGCAGGAAAAGAAAAAGCGTAAGGAAGAAGAATGAAAAAGCAGACAGGCGAGGCCACGCCTAAGCCGGGGTCATCGCCCCCGGCTACAGATGAACACGAAAGCGATATTCACGTGATCACACGTGCCGTCTATCGGCAAGATAATGAAGGTTACGCCGATCCCAAGCATCCGACACATATCTGGCTTGTGGCTGCGCCACACAGCGCTGAAGAAAAAGTGAAACCGCGTCAACTCACTACGGGCCGATTTGATGAGGAAAATGCGATTTGGTCCAAGGATGGCTCGCAAATCTATTTCACCTCGAGCCGAATCGACGAACCGTACTACGAATTGCCGAGGACGGATCTTTACTCAGTGGCCGCAGCCGGCGGCAAACCAGTAAAAATCACTACGATTGATCTCAATACACAGTTTGGTCCGGGCTCGGGCGCGCCGTCCCTCAGTCCCGACGGCAAACAGATTGCGTTTGTCGCCTCAACTACACAGCCGATCAATTCATATACGCAGCCGGATCTGTGGGTCCTCGATCTTTTGCCAAACGCGAAACCGCGCAATTTGACTGCCGGTTTCGATTTCGACGTGCCCGGTTTTGTGATCGGAGACAGCGCGCCGCCCCGAGGAGGCGGGCGAAGCGTACCGATCTGGGCTGCAGACGGAAAAGGCCTCATCGCAGTTTATACGAAAGAAGGCAAAGCGAACGTCGCGCTGTTCGATGTGCCTGTAGCGCAGGACGCCGATCCCGGCAAAACTGCAGTGCATGATCTAACTTCCGGAAACCAAGGCGTGATGAGTTTTCGCGCCACGCCTGACACTTCGAAGTTGATCTATATGGTTTCGACACCGACGAGCATAAACGATCTTTTTGTGCTGGATCGCGCCACGCCTGGTGCAACGCCACGGCAATTGACGCATGTCAATGATCAGCTCTTCTCTCAACTGAATCTGACCGAGCCGGAAGAGATTTGGTACGATAGCTTTGACGGCAAGCGCATCCAAGCCTGGTTGCAAAAGCCGCCGAACTTTGATTCACACAAAAAATATCCCTTGATCCTGAACATTCACGGTGGGCCGCACGTCGCCTACGGTCATGTTTTCGATCACGAATTTCAGTGGATGGCGGCCAAAGGTTATGTGGTGCTCTATCCGAATCCACGCGGGAGCACAAGCTACGGCCAGGAATTTGGCAACATCATTCAGTATCATTACCCCGGGGACGATTACAAAGACCTGATGGCCGGCGTGGATGAGGTGATCAAAAGCGGTTACATCGATGATAAGAAGC
>JBKPLM010000151.1:0-9150 GCA_046731655.1 Verrucomicrobiota bacterium
CGCGCTATGGAAAACAAACTATCGAGGTTGCATCTTACCTTTTAGGAGCTGAGATGGGCGGAAGATTTTTGCCAAAACGGAAGCCTGTTCGCAAATAACCAAGCGCCTCATAAAATTGATGCGCCTCTTCCCGCTCGAATCGCGTCGTTAGAGTTATCCGGGTTATGTTTCTGCTCGCGAAATCTCTTTCCGCAGCGGCGATAAGCGCGCGGCCAACACCGCTCTGTCGGTGCTTTCTTGAAACCACCAGAGCAATAACCTTTCCTGAAAGATCGTCATGTTCGTGACTAGCGTGCGTCAGCGTGCCAATCATCCCACCGATTTCATCGCCGATCTCGGCCACAAACGTGCCGTAGCGGGGAGCGCTTAAGATGGATTTCAAACGCTGACTCATTTCGGCGCTGGTTGTTTCATAGCCGAGTTCACTCATCAGCCCAGCTAGCGCCGGTGCGTCGCTCAATTTGGAGTGCCGAATCGTAAGGCCCACCACTATCCGGTCCGTCAGTCGTTCGCTTCGTATTGCCTCAAGCGCGGCAACAACTGTTCAAGAATAGTCGCAACAGATTCATCTACGGTCTGTTGGTCGGTCCGCACGACAATCTCCGGGTCCTCAGGCGCTTCGTAGGGCGCGTCAATGCCGGTGAATTCGCGAATCTGACCGGCCCGCGCTTTCTTGTAGAGATTCTTTGGATCACGCGCTTCACAAACCTCCAGCGGCGCCTCAACAAACACTTCGATAAACTCCGCGTTGCCCTCCAGCGCAATCTCTCGCGCGCGGCTGCGATCCATCCGATAAGGCGAGATGAACGCAGTAATTACTACTGTGCCGGCGTCCGCCATGAGCTTGGCGACTTCGCTTACGCGCCGAATATTTTCCACGCGGTCGTCGGGCGAGAACCCAAGATTTGAGTTCAACCCATGCCGAATGTTGTCGCCGTCGAGCACGTACGTATGCATACCGCGAAGGAACAGCTCGCGTTCGAGTGACTGAGCAATGGTCGATTTCCCGGCCCCAGAAAGGCCAGTCAACCAAACAACTGCTCCCCGATGGCCGCTCCGCACTGCTCGCGCGTTGGCGGTAATTTTTCCTTCGGTCCAAAAGATATTTTTGCTTTTTGTAACGGTGCGATCCGTATAAACGCCGCCGAAAATCGTACCGCCGCCACAGATTTGCCCGTCATCTATGATAACAAACCGTCCGAGGTTCGGAATGCGGTCGTGATTGTCGAGGACGAGTGGTCCACGGGTTTGGATTGTAAGTCTGCCAATCTCGTTTCGCTCTAATTGTTCCCGTCCGTCGCTCTTCGTCTCCAGCGTCGAAGAATCCATGACTCGCTCGATTGATACGACCTCGCACTTAACGTCCTGAGTTGCCAACCGGAGGCTGTACAAATTTCCAATGCGCAGCGGCTCGCGTACGATCCAGAAAAGGTCCGCATGGAAACGATTTGCCTCGATTGGCGTTTCATTTTCGCGCGATGCGACATAGCCGCGCTCGACGAAAATCTGCTCGCTGAGCGTGACGCCAATCGAATCTCCCGCGACGGCTGGACCATTTTCCTGCGCATTCCAACGCTCGATCGTAGCAACCACGGACGACTTGTTAGCCGGTGAGAACACCAGCTGGTCCCCTGCCCTTAGCGTTCCCGTCTCGATCCGGCCTGCAATAATCCGGCGCCCGTCGAAGCGATAGACATCCTGAACACAAAAGCGAAGTGGAAGATCGACATCGCGCTCGTGCGGTTCCAGCAAATCAAGTGCTTCGAGAACGGTGGACGCGCAATACCATTTCATTTTCACACTTGCCCGCGCGACATTCTCGCCTTCCCTGGCCGACGCCGGAATAAACGTCCGCGCGTCCAACCCAAGCTCGCGAAGAAACGTTCGATATTCCTGCTCGATCTCGCGAAATCGTTTTTCGGAGTAAGCCACGAGATCCATCTTGTTTACGACCACGATGAGATGCTTGATACCAAGCATGCTCAGCAGGTAGGCGTGACGGCGGCTCTGTTCGCGCACCCCTTCGTCGGCACTGATCACCAGGATGGCCGCGTCGGCTCTCGACGCGCCCGTGATCATGTTCTTTAAAAATTCCTTGTGTCCCGGCGCGTCGATGATGGCGTATTGCCGTCGCGACGTTCGAAAAGGAATTTCGGTTGTATCGATCGTGACATTTTGTTTTTGCTCCTCAAGAAGCGCATCGAGCAGAAAGGCGAATTCAAATTCCATTCCCTCCGCGGCACATGCTTTCTTTATCTCTTCGATCTTCCCTTCGGGCAAAGAACCGGTGTCATGCAAAATGCGACCGATGAGCGTGGACTTTCCATGGTCAACATGACCAACGAAAACGACCTTGAGCTTCGCCTCGCTGTCTGAGGTTGGGCGTTGAGCGTTGGGCATTGAGCGTTGGGCGTTTTCTTTTTCGATCATAGAAATCCTTTCGCCCGTAATTTCTGCATCGCGTTCCGCTCGTAATGATCCTGCGCGCGACCGGCGCGCTCAGTCGTTTTTGTTTCTTCCAGTTCGGCAATGATTTCGTCGATGGTCGAAGCAGTGCTCTCGATGGGAAGCGTGATGGGCCTGCAGCCTAACGACCGAAATCGCTTTCCGTTTCGAGCGAAATACATTTGCGGGATGGGAATGTTTTCCCGCTGGATGTAGCGCCAGATATCCACCTCCGTCCAATCGAGGAGGGGTTGGATGCGAACGTGTTCGCCTTTGGAGGCCGTGGTTACGAATTGGCTCCAGAATTCGGGCGGCTGGTCCTTATAATCCCATTCAAACTGCGCGTTGCGCGGCGAGAAATATCGCTCCTTCGCGCGAGTTGGATCTTCATCGCGGCGAATGCCGGTGATAAGCGCGTCCCATTTGTACTCGGCGAGTACCTGCTGCAAGGCCACTGTCTTTAACTCGTGCGTGACCGTTACGGGGTCGTGTGTCTCATATCCAATGCCACGCGTTCGGGCTTCGGTATTGATTTTAACGATCAGATTGAGGTTGTGATGCTTCTTCGCCCACTCGCGGAACTCGAGCATCTCAGGGAATTCGTAGGTCGTGTCGATATGCAGAACCGGAAAAGGAACGCGCCCCAGGAAGGCTTTGCGCGCAAGCCAGACCAGAACGTTTGAGTCCTTCCCCATCGACCAGGGCATGGCGATATTTTTAAAAGCGTGGTACGCCTCGCGGAAAATAAAGATGCTTTGGTTCTCGAGATCGTCGAGATGAGTGCGTGTTGTTTGTGTCATGTCTGTCAGGTAGGGGCGGTTCACCTGAACCGCACGTCCTTTACGGGTGATGACAATCGGCGAGCGGGCGATTGAGGTCAATCGCCCCTACTAAAATAAGCTTTTCGGGATTCGGCTTGCGCGCTACGAACCGCATTTTAACCTTTAGCTATGCGAGAAGAACGTGCAACAGCCTACGATTCAAAAATCGAAGGCAACGTAATTTTTACTCGCTTCGATGCAGCGCTCAATTGGGTGCGCAAAAATTCGCTGTGGCCGATGCCGATGGGCCTGGCTTGTTGCGCGATCGAGTTAATGGCTGCCGCTGCGTCGCGGTTCGATATCGCGCGGTTCGGTGCAGAAGTGATGCGTTTTTCGCCCCGCCAATGCGACGTGATGATCGTTGCAGGCACCGTGACTTACAAAATGGCGCTGGCGGTAAAACGCATTTATGAGCAAATGCCGGAGCCGAAATGGGTAATCGCCATGGGTGCATGCGCTTCGACTGGCGGGATGTACCGTTCTTATGCCGTGTTACAGGGAATCGACCAGCTTCTTCCCGTGGATGTTTACATCTCTGGTTGCCCGCCGCGCCCTGAGGCGTTGCTCGCCGGCTTGATGAAATTGCAGGAGAAAATTTCCCGGGAACGCTCGTTCCGAAATCAGAAACCGGGGCTGGCCGAAAGGCTCGAGGAAGCGCTCGCATGATGAGCACCCTTTCATCCCGAGCGGAGCGAGGGACCAGACACAGGCTGGCAATTCATTCTCGAATTTGTGAGTCGCCAGCTCCGTGGGGTGAGATCCTTCGCTCCGCTTAGGATGACGGCGTTGTTCCTATCCATATCCGTATGACAGCTCCCGATGTCCTAGATTCGCTGGAGAAATCGTTCAGCGAGAAAATTCACAACAAGACTGAATTTCGCGGCGAAACGACTTGCACGATTGAAGCAGACGATCTCCGTGAGATCACGAAATTTTGCAGGGACGAGCTCTTGTTCGATTACCTAATCGACATTACGAGCATCGACAACTTCGGAGAAGAGCCGCGTTTCGAAATTGTTTATCATCTTTACTCGATGCGGCATGCAGTTCATCTGCGCCTAAAATTAAAAGTTCCAGAAGACGCCGACGCTGTGGATACCGTTTCCGACATTTGGCCGACGGCGAATTGGCACGAACGCGAGATCTACGACATGATGGGAATCAAATTCGACGGTCACCCAGATCTTCGTCGCATTTTGATGTGGGATGGCTACCCGTTCTTTCCTCTGCGAAAAGATTTTCCGCTCGAAGGATTGGCCAGCGAAATGCCCGATGTTGCTTTCACGAAAGTCACACCTTTGGAGGGTGGCCCCTTCGTTACTGTGCCCAGCACCGCGACCTCAAAAGACCGCGAACCGCGCGCTCGCCCGCCGGAATTGTGAACGCGCTTGGTTATGGGTCGGCGCGCCCGGCGGTCGCGCCCTGCCCTTAGGCAGCCGAGACGGGCGGAGCCGTTTCAGGTTTGCGCGCCGCAACCATCACGTCTGGGCGCAAAGCTTCGTCGCCCCGAATAATGGTGGTCGTTTTTTGGCCCGCCTTCGGATAAGCGATTCGGCTGTGCAACATCATCAAGAGCGTGAACCGGAAACGTTCGGCGATGATTTTTAGCTCGCCAAGTGTCAGATCGCAGTCGTCCAATTGCCTGTCACTGATGCGCTCTTCGATCAGCTCGTTTACGAGTGTTTCGATTTTCTGCGGCGTCGGTTTCTCGAGGCTGCGTGAGGCGCTTTCGACAGTATCCGCCAAACTGACGATGGCGCTCTCCTTTGTCTGCGGCTTCGGACCACCGTAACGAAAACTCTCTTGCTTTACTTCTGGAATATCATCCTCGCGCAGTTTCATGATTTTGCCGCCTGCTCGCGCATCTTCGTGCTGTTGAAGTGCGCGTTGGTAAAAATAACGGACGAGCGATGTGCCGTGATGTTCTTGGATGATATCGATAATGCGCTGATTGAGTTTGTACTTGAGGGCGAGATCGATGCCTTCTTTCACATGCGCGATGATGATCAAGGCGCTCATCGTCGGCGCGAGGTCATCGTGCGGATTGCGTCCGAAGCTCATGTTCTCAGTGAAGTAGTCCGGCTTCACTAGTTTGCCGACATCGTGAAAATAGGAGCAGACCCGGCAAAGCGTCGCGTTTGCGCCGATCGCTTCCGCAGCAGCTTCGGCGAGGTTGGCCACCACCAGACTGTGATGATAAGTCCCCGGTGCTTCGATAGTCATCCGGCGCAGCAACGGATGATTGAGGTCGGACGCTTCCAGCCAGGAAATGTCCGTCGTGATTTGAAAAAGGTTTTCGAGGATAGGCAGCGCGCCGCCAACCAGAGTCGCAGTCAAGATTCCATTTCCGATAGCGAGGGCGCTTTGCACTCCGATCATGCCCCAATCATTGGCCGTCGGATAAAACAAATTAATCGGCCCGATCAGACCAAACGTCAGCGACAGGAGCCAGATGGCGATCCCCACACAGAATCCGGCACGGATCAACTTGCCACGTCGTCGCACCTGTAATGTGAGGGAGACCGCTGTGAACCCGCTGATTAGACTTGTTACGAGAAGCGGTGCGTCAATCGGACCGAACAAAACGCTGCTCCAGAGACTGACAAAAAATGCGGCGTAAAGTCCGTGATGGCGTCCTAACAATACACTCAGCACAAGCGGCGCAAAGGCATAGGGCATAATTAACCCCGCCATTTCCGGCCTCAAAAAGCGATAACTCCCGCTGTTACAAAGCACGAGCAGCAGTTTGATGACGGCCAGTTGCAGCAGAATGACGCTAAAGATGAGAAGGATGCGCGAGCTTCGAGAAAAGCTCTTGGGCTGGTTAATCCAAAGCTGAGTAATCGCCGTGGCCAGGACCAGCAAGGCAATAATAAAATTCTTGGTTGGCTCAGGCTGCTGGCCACTAAAGACAAGAAATGCGAGGCCGCAGACAAACACGGCAAAGATAACAATCTTGGTGTAAGGCGAGTACTCCAGATTGCGCTTTAGTTCGCTACGTCCCCGGCGGCGTCGCATTTTCCGCGAGGCAAGGCCACGTCTGATGAGTCTTCCGCGTTTGAAAAAATCGAACATTTCGTTTCTTACTTCCGTGATGATGGCGCGAGCGATCGGTGCTGCTGGTAGGCACCAATAATAGCGCGCACCAATTCATGCCGCACGACGTCCCGCTCTGTAAAGTACACAGTAGCAATTCCGGGGATAGCCTTTAATGCCTGCAAGGCTTCCACCACTCCGGAGCGCTTGTTTGCCGGCAAATCAATCTGCGTGACGTCGCCGGTCACAACGCATTTGGAATTCAAACCGATTCGCGTCAGCAACATGAACATCTGCTCGGTGGTTGTGTTTTGTGCTTCATCCAGGATGACGAAAGCATTATTCAAAGTTCGCCCGCGCATATATGCCAGCGGAGCCACTTCAATGGTCTGTCGTGCAAGCGCCCGTTCCATTTCCTCCGGTTCTAACATTTCACGCAGGGCGTCGTAAAGCGGCCGCAGGTATGGCGTGATCTTTTGTTCAAGGTCGCCCGGGAGAAAACCGAGCGCTTCGCCGGCTTCTACCGCGGGTCGCGTCAAAATAATGCGGGCTACCTGCTCTTTCTTGAGCGCCGCAACTGCCATGGCCACGGCGAGGTAGGTTTTTCCCGTGCCGGCTGGTCCGATTCCAAAAACAACATCATGCTTTTGAATTGCCTCGACGTACGCACGCTGGTTTGCACTTCGCGCTACAATCGGGGGTTTTCGCGACGAGGTGGTGATTTTTGTTGAAACAACGTCGCCAAGATTCTCATTGCGCTCTTCGGAAACGGCCTTAAGCGCATAATTAAATTCGTGCTTTTGAATGTCCACGCCCTGCTGCCGCGCTTTCTCAAGCTGTTCAAAGACGTGTTGCGCCTTATCGACGCGGCTCGAGTCTCCTTCCAGTTTCACCCAACCTTCGCGCGTGGTCACTTTGACTCCGAGCGAGTCCTCAAGGTTCTTCAAAAGTCTGATGTCATTGGCGTACAGCGATTGCAGCGCGCGCGGACTCTCAAACTGCAGGGTGCGCGTTTCAGTCATCATCAATCCATTGCATCGGCATCCGTGCCGATCGAGTATGGGCCAAAAGTCAACGCCACGAACCCTAACCTACCGGAAACCATACACCAGCGCCCAATGCGTTCGTTCCTCGGGCGATTCCTCCACGCTGACGATGACAAAGTAACTACCCGTGGTCTTTGGAATGACGTGCGCAGCCGCAAAATGGCCTTTCTCCCAGCTGTCTGGTTCCTCCGCCAGCTTTCCATCCGAATCATAAATGTGAACGGACACCTTTGCTCGATCGACTTCGGTTCCCAGCCAGAACCAATATTCGTTCCCTTTGAATAATTGTTGCCGGACCGCCTTCTTTTCGCCCGAACTGAGGTCGCCTCCCCAGTAATCCTCACGCACTTGAAATCCTTGTTTTACGTATGGTTCTGCCGCCTGAAGAGCAAACGACTGCGCGTCATCCACTGAGGCAAAGCTAGCGCGCGACATTATCACGACGGCCACCAGCAGGAAGCTCGTGCGGAAAAGAACCTTTGGGAAAGCGTTCATGGAACCTTCCTAATCTCTGGTGACGATGCCCGTACCGAGCCTCGCCGTGATCTCGTTGACCTTCTTAACTGATTCGGCAGGAATGTGAGCATTGCCGACATCGATGAGAGGCTTCACCTCCACCAGGGCGTCCTGAATCTGGTGAATGATCGGGAGATTAAACTCAGGCATCGCCTTCAGTCTTGTCTGGAAATAAGCCAGAAGATCGGGCTGGTGCAGAAGCTCAGCGCCATCGGTGGAAAAATGCTGCTTCACTACAGAGGTCAATACTTCTGTGCCACGCAGCCAGCCGCCCAGACTAACGAGCTGCGATAATTTTTCATCGTGCACTTCGTTCATTGCTTGTTGCACGCTATTTTGGGTGCGATCCAGTTCCTGACGCACATTTTCCCAATTACGCTTATCCGCCGCCTCGGTGATCGCCTTTGCATGTGGCGTGATCGAGCTTCCGACGCCAATTCCCTTCGCCAATGCCAGGACGCGTTGGCCAATTTCCTTTACTGCCGGCGCGTCTTCCGCTTGTACCGCGATAAAGCCATCTGCGATAACCGCCCCCAACAAGAGAGCAATACGCGGCCGCTCGGTGAAATTCGGTCCCTTATCGCTGCGGACGTGCTCTTTCCAATTGACCCCACCCAGCTTGTTCAGCGCCCCGAAAATTTCGTTCGGCAACGGCACCACAACATCTTCCACAGTCGTGGATAATTGGCTAATATTGATGTGCTGCGGAGCCTGCGCCCCCTGCGCGCACAGGACGAGGCCACAGACCGCAGCTACAATTAACTTTAAATGTTTACTAAACAGCATCATTGGAGCTTCGAATGTTGATTTCGGGTTCGTATTCAGGATTTAATGAAGCGAACCTTAAGCAGAACCGCCGCTGTACACAAATCGCCGCTCAAAACATTTTGAATCACCCTAACCGAAACACTCCATTACCTCTGCGGCCCAGCTGCCTGCGTTCCTTATGGATCTGACCCGGCTAGAGCAGATCCTCGACCGTGCAGCTTCCCGGCGGATCACGGTAATCGGCGACCTGATGCTCGATGAATTTGTCTGGGGAAAAGTCGGCCGCATCTCGCCTGAGGCACCTGTTCCGGTTGTGGAGGTCACCGGTGAATCGTTTTACCCCGGCGGCGCAGCCAACGTCGCCCGCAACTTGCGTGAATTCGTCAACCGCGTTGCGATCATCGGTTTGCTGGGCAAAGACCGCAGCGGCCAGCAACTCCGGGAGTTATTGTCCGAGCAAAAGATCGATACCTCCAATGCGGTTGAAGAGGCAACTTTTTATACCATCGTTAAAACCC
>JBKPLM010000152.1:0-13599 GCA_046731655.1 Verrucomicrobiota bacterium
TTGCCGGCAAACGCGATCTGACCTGTTCGGCATGGGCGATTCCAACGCGGAATATTCGCGGCTGGAAAGGCCCGTGCTATTTAATGACCGACGGGCACTACTCGAGCTACGCGGAGTTACTGGAAAAGACGACATGGGACCGGTATGGCGTCGTGAACGGCGTCGCGCGCGATAGCCGTTGCGAAAACTGCATGGTGCATTGCGGTTACGAGCCGACAGCTACGTTGGGCTTGCAAGCACAACGGGGAGACACTTGGAAAACGATCAAGTTCAATTTCGGCTCGAAACCCAAACCCTCTGGCCGTGGCAGCGAAGTGCTCGCCTTCAATGGCGTGAGCTCCGGCAACGGCCACCTGACGGGTAAACGCGCAGAAGTTGCAGCGCAAGCCTCGTAAGGATTCGATCTGCATGCCGGAATTTTCGAAGAAGCTCATTGCGTTGCCGAGCGCGCGACCGGAAATATCGGAATATTATTCGGCGAATGACGAAGAAATCACGCGCGCGATATCGCGCGCGCAAGAGAACCTGTTGCGCCAGCAAAAGCCAGATGGCCATTGGTGCGGGGAGCTGATCGTCGATAGCACGCTCTGCTCGGACTATATCCTTTTCATGCATTGGTGCGGCGAAGTCGACGCGCAGTTGCAGCGACGTTGCGTGCGTCACATCCTCAAACGCCAGCTGCCAGACGGAGGATGGAACATTTATCACAGTGGCCCGAGCGAGATTAACGCGTCGGCCAAAGCGTATTTTGCGCTGAAACTTGCCGGCTGTTCGATGGACGCGCCGTTTATGCAGGAAGCGCGTGCGACCATCATGCGCCTCGGCGGTATTCCGCAGATGAACACGTTTAGCAAGCTTTACCTTGCTTTGCTGGGCCAGTTTCCCTGGAAATATCTACCGGCGATCCCGGTTGAAATGGTTCTCCTGCCAAAGTGGGCGCCGTTTCACATTTACAAAATGTCGTCATGGAGCCGGGCCATGCTTATCCCCCTGGCTATTATTAACCATTTTAAGCCGACTCGAATTTTGCCCGGCGAAAAGCAATTGCACGAACTGTATCCTCTCGGTACCGAACAAAGCGACCTGCGGTTGCCCCGTAGCGAGACCTTCTGGACTTGGCGCAATTTCTTTCTTCGGCTCGACGACACCTTCAAATTTCTATCGCCGCTCAGGATTCGCCCACTGCGGCGGCGCGCGCTGGAAGAAGCGGAGCGGTGGATGGTCGAGCGGATCGGGGAGGGTAGTGATGGGCTTGCGGCGGTTTTTCCCGCGATGTTGAATTGCTTAATCGCGTTACGCGCCCTCGGTTACTCAAGGTCGAATCCGGTTTATGCCAAGGCGGAAAAAGATTTCGCCGGACTCTTCGTTGATGATCCGGAGGATTTCCGCATCCAACCGTGTCTGTCGCCGATCTGGGACACTGCGATCAACATCATTTCGCTGGCTGAATCCGGCCTTCCTTCCGAGCATCCTGCACTGCAAAAGGCCGCTGACTGGCTAGTTAGTAAAGAGGTGCGTGTCCACGGTGACTGGTCAGCAAACAATTCATATCCGCAAGCCAGCGGATGGGCATTCGAGTACAACAACGTTTATTATCCGGACACTGACGATACGGCGATGGTGCTGATGGCGTTGCGGCTGGTCCGGCCAAACGATCCACAAGCGCTCAACGAGAGCTTTCGTCGGGCACTGGACTGGCAGCTCAGTTTCCAATGTCGCGATGGCGGTTGGGCTGCGTTTGATAAAGACGTGACCACGCCCTGGCTGGAAGACATGCCGTTTGCCGATCACAATGCGATTCTCGATCCAACCTGCAGTGACCTTACTGCGCGTACGCTTGAGCTGCTCGGTTACATTGGGTTCGATCCGAACACGCGGTCTGTTCGCGATGCCATGCAGTATCTAATCGATACTCAGGACGAGGACGGCTCGTGGTATGGACGCTGGGGAGTCAATTACATCTACGGTACCTGGCAGGTGCTGCGAGGCTTGCGCGCGATTGGACAGGACATGACACAAGACTGGATATTGCGCGGCCGCGATTGGCTTGAAAGTTGTCAAAATAACGATGGCGGCTGGGGTGAGACTTGCGGCACCTACGAAAATCCATCGTCCAAAGGCATCGGCAAAAGCACGGCGTCGCAAACCGCATGGGCGATCATGGGCATCTGCGCGTGCGGTGATCTTGATCGGCCGAGTATCCAGCGTGGTCTGCGCTTCCTGCTCAATTCGCAAAAGCCCGATGGATCATGGGACGAAGAGCAAATCACGGGTACCGGTTTTCCACGCGTGTTTTATTTGAAGTACGACATGTATCGTCAAAACTTCCCGCTGCTCGCTCTCGCGACCTATGTCAATTATCGCGGCGGCGTCGGACATCGTCCGGGCTTTTATCGCTGCGACCAGTAGGGCGCGACCGCCGGGCACGCCAATTCTTTCTTCGCGGCGAAAAATAAAACCTGTCGCGCGCCGTAATTCGATCTAACTGTACATATTATGGCTTACGAATTACCAAAATTACCTTACTCGTATGATGCTTTGGAACCGCATATCGATGCGCAGACAATGGAAATCCATTACACCAAGCATCACCAGACTTACGTGAACAACCTGAACAACGCGATCAAGGGCAAAGCTGATCTCGAAAAGAAGTCAATCGAGGATTTGGTCGCTGATCTCAAATCGGTGCCGGAAGACATTCGCACAGTCGTGCGAAACAACGGCGGCGGTCACGCAAATCATTCATTCTTTTGGAAAATAATGGGACCGAATGCCGGCGGCGAACCGAAAGGCAAACTCGCAGACGACATCAAATCAACATTCGGCAGCTTCAACGATTTCAAAGAGAAATTTGCTGCCGCAGGTACGGGACGTTTTGGCAGCGGCTGGGCGTGGCTGATCAAGAATAAGAACGGAAAGCTCGAAATCATTTCAACGCCAAACCAAGACAGTCCGTTGATGGACGGCAACACGCCGATCCTGGGCGTCGATGTTTGGGAGCACGCTTATTATCTCAAGTATCAAAACCGCCGGCCCGATTACATCAAAGCCTGGTGGAACGCGGTAAACTGGGACGCAGTCGCGAAGAATTACTGATTGGCGCGTTGGCGAGTTCTGCTGTAGCGGCGGTCTGGGACCGCCGCTAAATTTGTACATATTCGGCAGTCAAAAAATGCCGCGATACACGCATGGCTTATCTTAACGAAAACTATCTTAAGCTTCAGGCAGGCTATCTTTTCCCAGAAGTCGCGAGGCGAGTCCGGGAATTTTGCGAAGCCGATCCAAAAGCGGCCAAACGACTAATTCGATGCGGAATCGGGGACGTCACCGAGCCGCTGCCACGTGCGGTAATTGACGCGATGAAGCGGGCTGTCGAAGAGCTTGGACAGCGCGAGACGTTTCGCGGTTATGGTCCCGAACATGGCTACGAATTTTTAAGATCCGCAATCGCTCAGCACGATTATCGCGATCGCGACATCGACATCGCCGACGACGAAATTTTTGTCTCCGACGGCTCAAAATGCGATTGCGGTTATGTTCTCGATATCCTCGGCGATCAAAACAAAGTCGCGGTGCCCGACCCGGTATATCCGGTTTACGTGGATACGAACGTGATGGCGGGCCACAGTGGACTGGCAAGAAAAGATGGGAGCTACGAAGGAATTCTTTATTTGGCGTGTACGGCCCAAAACGGATTTGTTCCCGACCCACCGGCAGAACATGCCGATCTTGTTTATCTTTGTTTTCCTAATAATCCAACGGGCGCCGTTGCGTCGCGTCAGCAGCTCTCGCGGTGGGTCGATTACGAGCACGGGCACGAGGCGCTACTTCTCTTCGATGCCGCATACGAAGCCTATATTTCCGAGCCAGATGTGCCGCACTCCATTTTCGAAATCCCAAAAGCGCGGGAGTGCGCGGTTGAATTGCGCAGTTTTTCCAAGAACGGCGGATTCACCGGCGTGCGTTGCGGGTTTACAGTCATGCCTAAATCCGTACTCGCGCGGACGGAGAACGGCCGCCGACTTCCTCTCCATCCGCTTTGGCAGCGTCGTTGGAGCACGAAATCGAACAGCGTGAGTTATCCTGTGCAACGCGGCGCTGAAGCGCTTTACTCGCCGGAAGGCCGCAAAGAAGTCGGTGTGCTGATTGACCATTACATGGGCAACGCAAAAATTCTTCGCACCGCGGCGGCGAACGCCGGTCTCGATGTTTTCGGCGGCGTCAATGCGCCATACATCTGGGTGAAGACACCCAATGGCCTAACGAGCTGGCAAATGTTCGATCGAATGCTGCGAGAGCTGAATGTCGTCATCACACCCGGCGCCGGTTTCGGCGCTCAAGGCGAAGGCTACATTCGCATTTCAGCGTTCAACAGCCGGGAGAACGCGGAGGAAGTAGCGCAGCGGTTACAGAAGTTGTAGTCGCTTTTGCTTTAAAATGAGGGCAGCAATCGTGCAAGATTAACGAATCACCTCTTGTCGATGGAAGGTAGCTGCGTAGAGTGCGCTAAATTTTGCAAAGACGAAGGATGGGAGAGTGTCGGATCGAAAGCAAAATTTGCCACAACTGTATCGCTTTTGTTTCTTGATGCTGGGCGACTCGCGCAAGGCACAGGAAGTCTTTAACGCGACGTTGCGCGAAGCGGCTGCGCGTGCTGCCCAAGGAGAATTGCCCAAGGAACCGTTTTGGCTTTTCCGCGAGGCGCGCTGGCGTTGTTTGGAAGCAAGCAAGACGGACCTGCAACCGGAAGCTCTGGAAATGGACGAGCACGACATAGCTCCACAGGCGGCGTCACAGGTCAAGCAGCTCGATCCCACTCAGCTGGCAATTTGGATTTCCGCCGCGGCTGATCCCCAGAGAACCGCGCTAGCGCTTTTTTACCTCGACGAATTCGATTACCAAGAAATCCTTGACATCGCCGAACTCAAACTGAGCACGTTATCGCGATGTTTGTCGCAGGGTCGGCGACAGTTGCAGGCGTGGCTGGACGCAAAGCATCCTGAAGCGCAGAAGGTATGAAGACGCTGGGGTTATTGCGTCGGCGCCGCGCTCTTTTGAATTGCGCACCGATTAGCCACGATCAATTAACCGACCGTTCTATGCGCGCTGCGATATCGCGTGAAGACGGCTCCGATGAATTTGTTAATCAACAGAACTTTGATCGAGCCGTGGCGGAACTGGTGCGTCTTGTTCCGATCCCTCCTGAGTCGGCTGAATGGTTCTCGGACAAGCAGGCGGTTCGCGCCCCAAAGTGGACATGGAGAAGAGTCGTGCTCAATCCTGCCGTCCTTGCGATCAGTATTGCGCTCGTGGTGATCGCAGGGGTATTCGCATTCCTCCTTGTCGGTCGGCTAAACGATTTTCCCGGATCAGCGACGGCGCGGAAATTATTAACCGTGGCTGGCTCCACTCGATCGGTCATGCTCGATCCGGTGAGTGCTGAAGCGGGGACGCTAAGCGATTTGTTTTTTATGAAGCATGGGCTGGAACACTACGACGTTCCGGAAGAGTTCGTCGATTTTCGCACAATCGGCTGCCGCGTTTTTGACGACGACGAATCGCAACGGATCGCCCAAATCTGGGTGGCTGAAAAGCACATGCAGTTTTTTCTTTTTCCGGCAGAGAGAGACAGCAAGACCGGCGCGGTGTTGGCGTTTCCGGGGTGGCGCTATGTTCATCAGGAAGGCTGGGTCGGTGCGGTCACAGAACGCAATGGCGTCTGCTTTATGGCCGTGCTACAAGGCCGGGAGAAGGATTTAGAACCGTACCTTTCGAAGGCGAAAGAGTAGGGGACTCTTATCAAAAGAAAAACGCCGAACATCCAATACTCAACTGACGGAGTATGCCAGGGGGGAGATTCGAACTCCCGACCAAGGGCTTATGAGTCCCCTGCTCTACCACTGAGCTACCCTGGCTAGGAAAAGTTTCTTAGTCGTAGGCTCAGGTTACGTCAAACCCGACCAACCCAGAAAGCTTTCGGGGCTGCTCTACCACTGAGCTATCCGGGCGCGAAGGGAAGAAACTGAAACTCCTCACACGAAGTGTCAACGCGGTAGGAGATGTGAGGTGGTTCTCGCGGTCATCGCGAGCGAAGCGAGGGATCTTCCACAAACTTGAAAGATCATGCAAGTACCTTGTGAGACGTACCACTCAGCGCCAGATCCCTCGGCGTCTTCGCGCCTTGGGATGACATACCCGCATTCGTCGTTCCGTCGTTGAACTTTTATAGCACGCATACGTAACCTGTCGGTAGTGAACGATGAGAGTTTTCTCCAAAAACTTTTCGCCGCCGGAAATTCGTATTGGCTGACGCGCTTCGTCATTCTGCGACTGCTAGGTTTTGTTTATGCAGTCGCTTTTCTGGTAGCGGCGCAACAGTTGGTGCCGCTCATTGGCGAGCATGGATTGACTCCGGCTAATCATTTTCTCGAGAACGTTCAAACACAACTCGGTTCACGCACCGCCGGCATGCTGCGATTGCCGACACTCTTTTGGTTCGGAACTTCCGATTACGCATTGTCGATTTTCTCCTGGATCGGTTTCGGTTTATCACTGGTTGTTCTTAGCGGCTACGCCAACGCGATTCTGCTCGCGGTGCTTTGGGCGATGTACATGTCGATCGTGCACATTGGCCAGATCTGGTATGGCTACGGTTGGGAGATTCAACTGCTCGAAACCGGATTCTTATCCATCTTTCTTTGCCCGTTGCTCGATGGACGGCCGTTTCCCAAGTGCAGGCCGCCGATTCTGGTCATCTGGCTCTTTCGATGGCTTGGGTTTCGTATCATGATCGGCGCGGGTCTGATCAAATTGCGCGGCGACCCGTGCTGGCGCGATCTTACTTGCCTTTACTATCACTACGAGACCCAGCCGATCCCGAGTCCGGTTAGTCGCTATCTTCACTTTGCGCCGCTCTGGTTCCACAAATTCGAGGTGGCATGGAATCATTTCATCGAACTCGTCGTACCATGGTTTTCGTTCGGCCCGCGACGCGTGCGGCATGTCGCAGGCGTCTTGCTCGTCACGTTTCAAATTTTCCTCATCGTCAGCGGCAATCTTTCGTTCCTCAATTACCTGACAATCGTTCCGTTCTTGGCATGCTTCGACGATACATTCCTGCGCCATTTTCTACCGAGGGCACTGGTGAGACGCGCTGAACGTGCCGCGGAGGAATCGGAACCGTCGCGCATCAACACCACGATCGCCATCGCGTTGTCGATTCTGGTTGTCTATCTAAGCGTCGCGCCGGTACTCAACCTCGTTTCAGGGCGCCAGTTGATGAATTATTCCTACGATCCGCTCGATCTTGTAAATACGTATGGAGCCTTCGGCACAGTCGGGCGCGAACGCGACGAAATTATTTTTGAGGGCACCGAAGATTCGGTCATCACGGGCGACACCAAGTGGAAGGAATACGAGTTCAAAGCCAAGCCGGGTGATCCAAATCGGCGGCCGCCGTTCGTGGCGCCATACCAACCGCGGATCGACTGGCAAATCTGGTTCGCTGCGATGGCTTCGCCCGGCGAATACCCGTGGACTTTGCATTTTGTTTGGAAACTTCTGCATAACGATGCAGGCACGCTGTCGCTGCTCGCGAACAGTCCCTTTCCGGATGCGCCGCCTCGTTACATTAGGGCGCGACTTTATCGTTATCGGTTCGCGCCTTTGGGCGAAAAAGGGTGGTGGAAACGCGAGCCAATTGGTGAATGGTTACCCGCACTCTCTGCGGACGATCCCGAATTTCGTCAGTTGCTCCAAACAATCGATTGGTTGGATTGAAACCTCAACAGTGACGAATTTCGTTTCCACTAATAGAACTCATGTGGAAGCCTGTTCGGGTTGTCAGCGCAAATTTTCTGGAGCGGATTAGTGAGCCGGCTTCTCCCTTTTATTCGGACTACCTGGCGTATCGAAACGGCGAAATCACGCGCGCTGACCTGATCACGCGGCTGCCACATGTCGCCATGGTCGGCGACAGTGTTTGCACCGGCGTGTACATCTCGTCCATCTGGAGCACGTTTTGGCGCGCGCGCACTTGCCGCGGCAATAACTGGTTTCTCGACACTAATCCGGCGCCATCAGGGATTCAGAGTGTTTCGAAGAGACTGGAGGAGTTCACGCCGTTTGTTGCAATTGAATGCGCAGGCATCGGCGCGCTCGTCGAGCACGAAGATGAACGCGAGAATTTTTTTCGCAAAATTCTTAGGACGCGCAATTTCTCCGGGCAAATTGATGACTTGCTGACGATGAAGCGTTTTCCCGACTTGACGCTGATCTCGATCGGACACAACAACATTGATTGGACGTGGTGGTGCGTTCCTGCGGAGATTGAGCAGCCGGATGATCGTTTGCAACAACTCAGCCGGCGTTTTCGAGAAAATTTCGCGCGACAGATGCGCCGGCTGATTGCTCGCGCCTGCACGCATCGTCAGCCTGTCGCCATCGTCGTATATGGTCTTGTCAATTTCGAGTCGTACTTTCGAGGGCGTGAAATCGCGGAACACCTGCGAGGGCAGGATGCATCCTGCTATCCGCATCTGGAAACGACTTACAAATACTTCACATCCTTCCGGCCACCTTACCGCTTCAATCTGATTCGGCTTGCAAAGATGGTGAATGAGGAATTGCACGCGACGGTGAGTGATTTGGATGGCGAACTCGCTGACGACACCAACGTGCGATTACAATATTCGGATGCCTTGGCAACGGCTGATCTGAGTCGCGTTGAATTGCTTCACCCGGTCGATGGCTGGCATGCTTCGGTCGAAGGCCACAATGTTCTCGCAGAAGCCGCGTTTCGCGATCTGGGACCAAGTCTTGAATTTCTCGGAATACGCCGACCCTCGGATAAGACGACGGCGCGCACGGAGTGACGCGCCCTACCCAGATGGGATGAATTGTAGGCGCTTCAGATAGGGCGGGCAGTCCTCTGCACGCCGTTTCGCTGACACGGAACAACATCGACAACTACAAATCTCCACGCTCTTTCAACCGGGTGATCGTGTCGCGCAACATGCGGTAACCAAAATGGCCTTGGCGAACGCGTAGCAATTCAGAGCCGCGCCATTTTTGCTGGATCGTCTCGAGTTGTTCGAGTGGTGCGATCGAATCGAACTCGCCTGCAACAAACAATACTCGCGCCGAGTCACATAGCGGCACGTTGTGGATCGGTGAGCTCAGATGGAAATGCCGGGAGATGAGAGACGGCTCGATGTTGGCACCGCGTAGTTCGCGGCGGATCGACCGCGCTGCAGGGCTCTTCCAGATCGCGTGCTCGATATTTACAATCGGCGCCATCAAGGCGGCGAAACGCAGGTCGCGCTCGACCATTGCAAGCAACGCACCGATCCATCCGCCGTAGCTCGTGGCGAGCACGCCGAATTCGCTAAAGCCGTGTTCGCGCAACGCGCTCATCAATTGGCGCACCTCCGTTACGCCCTGCCGCAACCCTTCTGCGTTGCGGATGAGATCGCAGGTGATCGCAAGCTCGCCGTTCCAATAGCCGCCCGGGACACGCGAATAATGGTATGGCAGATGAACGAAGCATGCGTTCCAGCCGAGTTCGTTGAAGTGCGCTGCGCAACGTCGGTAGCCGACGGGGCTCGTGGACATCAGCGCATGCAAAATGAAAACAGTCGGTGCGCGGCGACCACGTTCTGAAGGAAAAAAATCTGCGCACGCGATATTGTTCGCTGGGAATTGGGTCTTGATCGGGCTGCGCCATTCGATCGTTGCGTGACCGTTTTTCAGTGCTTCAACCAGATTATTATCGTGCGGCGAGGCATAATATTGGTCGGCCGTGAGCCGCTCGCATTCCTCCACATAGCGCTCCATCTCCACGCGGCTGCGCCCATTTAGCCGGTGACGGGCATGAAGGAAGTTGATCGATGCGCATAGAAATGCATCAATTCCGATTGCGGTTAAACGGCGAAATCCGTCCCGTTGATTTGTAGGGTAACCGCTCCGGTTGCCGGTTCTAGCAAGGGACGCGCTTGCCCTATAACGCTTCATCCGTTCTCGTGGCGGGTGTGGCAAGTCGTCCGTCGTCAGGCGAAATGTTTGTTGTAATTCCACATAGAGATTTTTGAATGAAGCCGCCAATTCAGATTCGATTCGCGCGCGCGCTTCTGATTTTGCAAGTTCCGGGAAATGCGAGATTGGATCGCCGAATGCGATCCAGACTGGCGTGCGTCGCAGTGACAGCCAGTGTCTGGCCGAATAGAGGCGATCGCTGCCAAGAATGACGCACGGCAAAATCGGAACGCCCGCAAGGTGCGCGAGCGTTGACGTGCCGGGCCGCGGTGGCGCGCCTTCGAGCAGCGATCGCGCGCCGTCGCGAATCCCGCCTTCGGGGAAAAGACCGACAATGCGCCCCTCTTTCAGCCGCTCGATTGCGGTACGAATGGTTTTTCGATCCGCACGATCGCGATCCGCCGGAAACGCGTCGACCGCGCGCAAAAGAAAGCCGAACACGGGCGGACGAAAAAATTCCGCCATCGCCATCCAGTCGATTTTCCGTCCAACCAGTAACGAAATGATGAATGGATCGAAATGACTGATGTGATTGGCTGCCAGTAAAAATCCGCCGGTTCGATTCGCATTTTTGCGCCGGAACACCCGAACACGGGTGACAAAGCCAAACAGCAGCCTTACCAACAACTTGCCAGCGCGATAAGATGTGGTTTTGATTTGCACTGATTGAGTGTCTCGCTGCCTCGGCGCCTTCGGAAGCCCATTTTTTAGGCTGATTCTTTTTTTAAACGTGGTATCATAGTTGGCGGTTCCGACACGAGGTTTTGGTTATGAAACCCAGGAGTCCTTCCACGGGCGGTAAGGGGCAACTTCCGCACACCGACTACTTTTTTCATTCTGGTTTTGGCCAATGGCGTGGTGGCTATTTCTCACCTTACGACGGAGAGGAGAGATACGGATTCAGGAATTTTTACAATTTAGGACGCGAATTCCGTATCGAAGCTGCACGGGAACGCGCCAGGGAAATGGCAGTGTTTGCATTGATTATTCTGACGTCCGCGTGGCCGGTGCTCTACATGGTGGTCACAGTAGTGAAGCTGTTGAGCAGGGGCCGTCCCATCGATCAGTAGCGAACCTTCTTCGATCTTTCTTGCACCGCACGACGTCCGTGCGACTACTGCTTTGGCCAAAGAAATTCGTCCCGGTATTCGGGCGTTTTTTCCGGAGCGAGCCCGTGGCGTGCGACGTTTTCGGTCACGACGCGCGGGATGAGGAAGTTCAGCAAATAATCTTCGCCACCGGCTTTAGTGCCACCGCCGCTCATCTTGAATCCGCCGAAGGGATGACGGCCGACAATTGCACCAGTACACGGGCGGTTGATGTAAACATTGCCGGCTTCCAACTGCGCTTTGATGCGGTCGATGTGGGCCGGGCTGCGCGAGAAAAAGCCGCCGGTCAACGCGTAATCGGTGCCGTTAGCGACGTCGATCGCTTCATCGAGATCGCGCACCTTGATCACACTTAGCACTGGGCCGAAAATCTCTTCGCGCGCGATCCGCATGTTTGGTTTCACTCCGGTGAAAATCGTGGGTGGAATGAAATAACCGTGGGGCGGAACGTCCTTGGCCTGATAGGCGAGTGTCGCCTCACTTTTCCCGACCTCGAGGTAATCCAGAATGCGCCGGTATGCGGCTTCATCAATTACCGGCCCGACCACGACGCTCGGCTCTTCCGGGTTGCCGACGCGTACGCTGGCGGCGGCTCCGAGCAAACGTTCCATGACGCGATCGTAGTTTTCCTGGAGAACGATCAGCCGCGAGAGCGCCGAACATTTCTGGCCTTGAAAACCGAACGCGGAATAAATCGAATCGACAATCGCTTCATCCAGGTCGGCGTCGGAATCGATGATCATGGCGTTTTTGCCGCCCATCTCGCAGATGACGCGCTTGAGCTCGCGCTGGTCTTCGCGCGTTTTGCCGGCACTCTCCCAAATCCACAGCCCCACCTCGCGTGACCCTGTGAAGGCGATCAAATCAACGTCTTTGTGATCAACCATGTGCGCACCGATGACTGAGCCTTTGCCGTTGAGAAAATTCAATACCCCGGGCGGCACGCCGGCTTCCTCGTAAATCTCCATCAGCATGGCCCCGATAATGACCGATTGCTCGGACGGTTTCATGATCACGGTGTTGCCCGTGACCAGCGCGGCGCTGACCATGCCGCACAAGATCGCCATCGGAAAATTCCACGGCGCGATGACGAGCGCGACACCGCGCGGCCAGTAATGCTGATAGCTTTCTTCGCCAGGCACATTTTGCGTGAGTCGGGGCCGGCCGAGGCGGCGCATCTGGCGGGCGTAGAAGGTGCAAAAATCGATGGCTTCGGCAATGTCGCCGTCGGCCTGAGTCCACGGCTTGCCAACCTCAAAGACTTCGAGCGCGGAAAGCTCAAATCGGCGGCGCTCGAGAATTTCGGCGACGCGTTCCAGTAATTGACATCGCTGTTCAAACGAAGTGCGACGCCATTTCTCGGACGCCGCGCGCGCTGCCGCGACGGCGCGTTCGGCTTCGGGAATATCGGCTTCGGCGGCATAGCCGATGATTTGGTCTGGCTGACTCGGATTGACCGAGGAAAACATCTTATCGGTCCAAATCTTCTCGCCGTTGATTGTGAGTGGAACTTTGCGTCCAAATTGTTTGCGCTGTTCGCGCAGCGCAGCCCGCATTTTTTCCTGGTTTTCGGGCAAGGCGAAGTTCGTTAGGGGCGCATTTTCATAGGGAGCGCCCGGCTGTGTCTTTGGTGTGGTTGTTGTCATATTTATGGTGGCATTTGATGGCGCTAGAACGCCGTTTTGGCTCCGGTGCAGAATTTCGCATGGATCGCGCAGCAAATCTTCTGTGGGGACGTTCTCGGAAAATTTTGCGCGCAAAAATCCTTCATTCGACGTGTTCTCGAGCAGACGTCGCACCAGATAAGACATTCCCGGAAGCAGTTCACCAACCGGGCAATATTCGCGGACGCGATAACCCATATCCACCAGCGCACGCTTGATTGGTCCAGCCATACCGTAGAGCAACTGAAACTCAAAGCGGCTGCGATCGATCTCGAGTTCCTCTGCGAACGCCTGCGCGTGGGCGATGCTCCGTACATTGTGCGAGCCAAATGCAGAGGTGACAATGGATTCATTCTCCAACAGTAACCGCGTGAGCGTTTCGAAATTCGCATCACTCGCCGGTTTCTGAAGATAAACCGGGCAATCCCAGCCGTTCTGGCGCGACTTCGATGTTTCATAATCCCAGTACGCGCCTTTCACCAGCCGGACTGCGAACCGGGTGCCTCGCGCGCGACCCCACTCAATCAGGTCACGCAGATCCGCTTCTGAATCCCGCAAATAAGCCTGAGTAACGATTCCGGCATGCGGCCAATCCCTAAACTCTTCCTCGGTGAAAATGGTTTTGAACAATTCGAGCGTAGTGTTTTTGTGCGCATAGCTTTCCATGTCGAAATTGATGAAAGCGCCCAGCTCGCGCGCACGACGCAGAAGCGGCCGCAGCTTCGGCACGAGATGGGCGACTGCGTCCGCCGGATCGGCCGGATTTATTTGCGAATAGAGGGCAGAAATTTTGA
>JBKPLM010000153.1:0-4330 GCA_046731655.1 Verrucomicrobiota bacterium
GATTCAAGCCGAGCGAGTACGCAGTCCGCGTCGAAACCAGGGAAGTCGAGAAGCCTTGATAAGACGACGAACGGAGCAGTTGTGAGGCAAACGTCTCCCAATCAACGTCCAGAATCACTGGCCGCGACGAAATACTTCAAGAAAGGAGAAGCCAATGGGCACGATTCTAGTGATCATCCTAATCCTCCTGTTGATAGGAGTGCTACCAGCATGGCCGCATAGTTCCGGCTGGGGATACTATCCAAGCGGCGGAATAGGCCTGATTCTTTTGATTGTAATAATCCTCGCCTTGACGGGACACCTGTAAAACAGCGGCGCCTTATTCGCTGGAATGACCAGGTCTCGACCGTGACTTCGGACAATCGCAAGTCACCGAATCGAATTTTTCGATTGAGATCTGGTACGTGCCGAGCGGCTACGATCTTTCAGTTTTGGCTTTTGCGTCGCGAACAGCACGATTCCAGAAGACGAGCGCGTGTCGGCTTTGAGGAATTTCTTCATGAGTCCAAGCGCCGATGCGTTTTCCTTCTTTGTGTTCGATACGGTGCAATCCGAGGGCACAAACAAATTGAAGTCGCGCATGTAGGCATCGTTTGCTGTAAAAAGCACGCAAAAATTCCCAGCGATGCCTGTGAGAATCAAAGTTTGCGTTTCCAAATACCGGAGCAGGGTCTCGAGAGTGGTCGAAAAGAATCCAGAATGCTTTGGTTTGAGCACGAAGTAGTCGCTTTCTTCGGGCCGCAGTAGTTTCACTATGTCGCGGCCGTAGCCATGTCGTGCGCAGTGGTTGACAGTATGCCTGAAGTCGGATTTCCATCGGCCGAAGTTGTCATTTACATAGATCACCGGGACGCCTGCTCCCTGGGCGCGTCGTTTCAAGCGCAAGAGATTCGGCGCCATCTTTCGCGCATATTTCAGTAACTGATCTGCTTCGGGAAAATCAAAATCGTTGATTATATCGATTAACAACAGGGCGAACTTATGCTTGTCCGGTGCGCTACCATGCAGATCGATATTTTTTTCCGGCATCGACTTTCGTTAGGGCTGGGTAAAGTGGCGGGGCGTTTTACAGCCTTGGCGCCCCATACTTTCATTTTTGAAACATAAGCGCCTGATTTATTATCAGCGTGACAGCGCTAAAGCCGAGCCAAGTCAGGATCCATTCCTCCCAGTTGAGGTTCGTTCCTCCCAGCCAAAGAATCAAGCAAACCAGCGCGCTTGCAGAGAGTGAAAAGCAGAAGATACAACTGAGCCATTCCTTAGCCGAGCCTCGCCCACCCGGCATTGCATTGCGAAGACGCTCAAAAACAGCAAACGGACCACGCTCCTTCGTAAACAGATGGCTCAATCTGAAGGTTGCTAGCGACCCTAGGATGAAAAGGAACCAGCGCATTCGTCTCTATTCAACAAAAACGGAAAAGCCCGTTCTCCGCCGATCGTTCCCTTCCGGAGCAATCGCATCCCTAGGGCGAGCGCTTAGAATAGCCCGAGCACTTTGAGGACTATCACGATCACAACGATCACTCCAATTATGTAAAAGATATTTCTGTTCATGGCGCCTACTCATACCAGATCGCGCGGGCAATGGTCAACACTTACCGAAACTTTTATCGGCCATCCATCGAAAATTCGCCTAACGAGTCGACGCAGCAAGAAGGAAAATCTCCGGTCGTGCCGATCCCCTGAGAAAATCACCAAAGAATTACCCAGTTTGATCTAGATTTCTTGCATCGAAGCCGCTGAGCTCTCGCACTCGACCATCACGGTTCGCGCTGAAGATTTCCGTCCTTACTATCTAGCTCGTCGTTCTTGAATGTGAACATGGCGAATTTCTTGCCATCTTCGTACCGGTAAGTTGTTTTCTTAAAGATCATCATATCCTTCGTTTCGACTGTAGTCGGTGGCCCGAGAATTCTTTCCACCTGTGCCTTGGTCATTCCGGTGGTGATTTGATCGTAATTGCTTTGCGTCAATTTCGATCCTGTAACAGCGCTGTGATTACAACTCACCGCGACTAACAACCACGCCAGGATGGATAATAAAATGCATATCTTACGTGATGTCATAATTCGAATTTCATTTTCTGTGGGTAACCTATTACGCGGCTCCTCACCAGGCTGGCCGTTAAAGAGATGCGAAGCACGCCACCGATAAGCTTTTAATCACGAGAGCGGCGGCTGATCCCAGATTATGATCGAGGAGGCAAGCAATGACGATAACAGCGGTTAAAAGATAACCACGCACGTTCGCACGATAATCAAGGCTTCGGGTAACCGTCACGTGTTATAGGTGTTTCTCCTACCAGACGATCATCCGCCGTCCCGATTGTGCGTTCTCATTAATCAGATCAGGTTCCTGCGTACCGGAAGAGTTTTGAATCCATAATTTCACGAAAGGATATCTAGGATGCGTTTAACAAACACAATCAGACAAGCGGGGGCGACTGGGTACATTTTACTTTGGCTTCTCGGAATACCGATTCCTATTTTGCTCCTGATCTTTTTGCTGCGGGGCTGCACATAAAGAATTAGGGAACTATCCTTCATCAAAGAACTCAGGTGCGAGTAACACCAACGATATTAGATCCACACATATGAAACTAGAAAGACTCAAAGATCTTTACATTCACGAACTTAAAGACCTCTACAGCGCGGAGAAGCAGATTATTAAAGCGCTGCCGAAAATGGTTAAAGCCGCTACTAACAAACAGCTCGCTGCGGGGTTCGAAGAACATCTCGAGCAGACGAAGGAACACGTGGCGCGTCTTGAAAAGATTTTAACGAGCCATGATCAGTCGACCCGTGGCCCCAAGTGTGAGGGTATGGAGGGTCTTCTTAAAGAGGGAGAGGAAATGATCAAAGAAGATGCTGAAGAGGAAGTGCGCGATGCCGGGCTAATTGCTGCGGCGCAGCGTGTTGAGCATTATGAGATGGCCGGCTATGGCTGCGCTCGGACATACGCCGAGTTACTTGGGGATCCGGATAGTGCGCAGTTACTTCAAACTACCTTGACCGAAGAATCAGACACAGACAAAAAGCTAACCGACCTGGCCAAATCCGTGATCAACATCGCGGCCAAATAAACAGAACCGGTGCCGCTACCGATTGCGATCAGTAATACCGGCACCCTACAAACTCAAACGAAAGGACCTATGAGACGAACTTTACTAGCTGTTACTTTTCTCAGCGCATTTAGCCTGGCGGCATTGGCTGGCAATGAGAAGGCGAAACCAGATAACACAGCAACGAACGAGCGCGATCGCTCCGGTGAAAGTAAGACTTCTGGCGACCAGTCAAATAGTTCTGCGGATTTAAAAACCACGCAGGCTATCCGGCAGGCGCTGATGAAAGACGGCGAGCTTTCAACGACTGCGAAGAACATCAAAGTCATGACCGCCAACGGCCACGTTACACTCCGTGGACCCGTTAAGACTGCGCAAGAAAAAGCTAAAATCGATCAGCTTGCAAAATCAGCGGCTGGCGGCGCCCAGATTGACAATCAACTCGACGTCAAAGGATCGAACTAACAAATAACCTCATACAAACGAAAGAAAATCATTATGTCTAAATCAGTATTCGGTATTGCAACTACACACGGCCAGGCTGAACGAATTGTCCAGCAGCTCCAAGGCCAAGGCTTCGCAACCTCGGAAATTTCAGTGCTCATGCCTGACACAGGCGGCACACGTGACGTGGGTCACGTTAAAGCGACAAAGGCGCCCGAGGGCGCAACGACCGGTGCAGCTACCGGCGGCGCTACCGGCGGCGTGATCGGATTGTTGGCAGGAATTGGGGCTTTGGCGATTCCCGGCGTCGGTCCGTTTATCGCCGCGGGTCCAATTATGGCGGCGCTAAGTGGCGCGGCCGTGGGAGCGGCCACTGGCGGGGTCGTTGGCGGTCTGATCGGTCTCGGTATTCCGGAGATCGAAGCAAAGCGCTACGAGGAGAAATTGAAAAAGGGAAATTACCTTATCGCCGTGCACACGGACGAAAGCGAAGACGTTGATCGGGCAAAGGACATTTTCAAAACTGTTGGCGCTGAGGATATCAGCACCGTCAGCGAAGCATCGGCACCGAAAGCTTAACAGATGATGAAGATCGGGGGAATTCTATGAATGAGGAAAACCAAATGGGCCAAGGGCCTGCGGTTTCGCCGCAGGCGAAGGAAGAAGCAAATCGTGGCGTGACGCATGCGCGCAAAGCGGCGGAAGATCTCCGCGCGGCCGCAGGCGCAGTGGCCGATGAATATCGGGCGCGTGGGAAAGAAGTATTGGACGATGCAGTTCATCGCGTCCGCACTTTTCAGGACGACAGCAAACAATACGTCCGCG
>JBKPLM010000154.1:0-9784 GCA_046731655.1 Verrucomicrobiota bacterium
CTGCCCATCAGAGTGCGAAACGGGTCGAGGTTTGCAGGAGCCGCTCCCTTGGAGACCAGGTACGCGTTGAGGAACTGGTGATGAGTAATCTCATCATCGGTGTTGTCATGGATGTAGTCTTGCATTTCATCCTCAATAAGCTCCAAGGCGGCCGTGTAGGCTTCATTGCCACTGCCGCCAGGAACTTCGTCATCTTGGATGCCGCCGAGTTCGTTGTATTGGATCCAAAAGTCGGCCTCGAGTAACTCCAGTGCCGCTGGAAACCGAAGCAGGGCTGCGTCTCCCGGTGTCAGACCACCACTTGCTTCTGCGGTCCGAGTGTCTCCCAATAATCCGACGCCGATTGTTCCCGCTCCCAGGGCAAGGGATTTGCCCAGGAACAAACGACGGCTGATCGAACCTTTGAGAGACTTAGCTCTTTTTCCAACCTCATTCCGGAAAGGACGATTCTTGCCCTTATCAAAATCATTTGCTGCAGGATTGTTTGTTGCTTTCATGCCCATAGAATCGCAGCGGTTCGCGCTGCGCGCTGCACGGGAAAAGTTACGCGTTTGTTACCGTGGAATACGCGATAGACTTTGGCTGATCAGGACAAGGTCCCGGCGCTGATAACGCTGCGCGATGCAAAAAAGAAAATGGAGCCTACGGGATTCGAACCCGTGACCTCCTCAATGCCATTGAGGCGCTCTACCAACTGAGCTAAGACCCCGGTGAAGAATCACAGATTGTAGATTTCGGATTGCGGATTGCAACTGTACGGCCCGAATAGTTTTGAAGCCGTTACAGTCGAAGCTTGCAACAAAAGAATATTTGTGATGTTTAATGGGCAGAGGACGTTAATGAAGCTATCGAGATTCCCGGCACTCTGTTCGCTCGCGGTGCTCGCGATGGGGATTTTCACTAGCACAGGACAAACAAACGGACCCGTGCCTCAAAACGGTCCGCGTGTCGTGCCGAGTAATGCTGTTCGAGGAAGTAACGTACGTCCCAACAATTCAACTCAGCCTTATGTTCCCCGTGCACCGGCAAACGTTGGTCAGCGCCCATCCGGCGCGCTCCCGCCTCAAATACAAAGCCAGCAGCCACGCGCGAATTTTCGGCCGACTTATCCCCAGATCACGCCGCACCTGAACCCCACTTTGGCGGCCATGAGAATTCAACAGCACGCGCCAACCGACAATGTGCAACCAACCGGCAACCTGTTGGCACGAAGCGGAATTGTGCAAACCCCGCTATCGATAACGGACGATCAGCGCGCGGTCAGAACGGACGATCTAAAGCCGACCAACGACGTATCAATAAAGCAAGAGATTTCGGAAGGCTTGGAGACAATCAACACCCCACGCAGCGCACGAAATGGCGATGGGCAACTGATCGTCCGTGATTCGGCGAATCGTGATTTCAAGCAGCACAAGGTCAAGAAGAACCACCAAAATGGTAGGAATCGGTTTAGCTATTCCGATGCGCTCCGTCGTAATTGGCACGAATGGCATAATCGCGATTGGTGGCGGCAGCATTGTAACAACATCGTTTTCGTCACCGGCGGATATTATTTCCTCGACGCGAGCTACTGGTACCCAGCTTACGGTTACGATCCACTTAACAGCTATTACGATTACGATGGACCAATCTACACCTACAGTAATCTGCTACCCGATCAGGTGATCGCGAACGTTCAAGCCGCTTTGCAAAACGCAGGTTATTACTTCGGGCCAGTAACTGGGTCGCTAAGCGTGGACACGCGCGCGGCTCTTGCTAATTTTCAGCGGGATTACGGCCTTATTATTACGGGCTCCATCGACGAACCCACGGTCGAGGCGTTGGGATTGTACTAAAAGCTCCTCTCAAACGTTATAGCCAACTCGCTGCATATCGAGGCGTTCGCTAGAACACCATTGACATCAGCTGCGGCAGCTAGCTCCGCCATGGCTACGGCAGACGCACTGCGCCGAACAACTGCACGCCGGTGATGTTGGTTATATTCCACAAGGATTTGGACGCTCGATCGAAAATGTCGGCGGCAAGCCGAGTCGGATCCTGATCGGTTTTAACAACGGAAATTACCAGGCGATTGAGCTTTCTGCGTGGTTCGCCGCCATCAGGTTGATGTTTTGGCAACGAATTTCAGCAAGCCCGCATCCTTGTTCGAGATGTTTCCCCGCAAGGATGTTTTCATATCGCCGAATCAATAGCTTTTCGTCCCGCCAAGACATCAGCCTGCCGTTTGCGCGCCACCTCGCGCTTCCAAAAATTTGCGACGGTTGCATACCACCGTTACAGAAAGAACTGCCAGCTGACTCTTGAGCCATGCAAAAGTTGATCGAATGCGTGCCGAATTTTTCGGAAGGCCGTGATCGAAACATCATTCGGCAGATCACTGATGCGATCGAATCGGTGGACAATGTTTCGCTGTTGGATGTCGATCCTGGTGCGAGCACCAACCGGACCGTGGTAACGTTTGTTGGCAATCCTGATGCCGCGGTGGAAGCGGCGTTTCGCGCTATCAAAAAGGCGGCGGAGTTGATCGACATGCGCAAACACAAAGGGGCACATCCGCGTATGGGCGCGACGGACGTGTGTCCGTTCATTCCCGTGAGCAACGTGAACTGGGACGAAGCAATCGCCTGTGCCGATCGTCTAGGAGAACGTGTCGGGGAGGAATTGAAAATACCTGTCTATCTGTACGAAGGAGCGGCAAAAAATAAGTCGCGCTCGAATTTATCAGTAATTAGGGCCGGTGAATACGAAGGGTTCTTCGAAAAAATAAGACAGCCCGAATGGAAACCAGATTTTGGGCCCGACGTATTCAACGAGAAATCTGGGGCAACCGTGATTGGTGTTCGTGATTTTCTTGTCGCTTACAATGTAAATCTGAACACGAAATCAGTGCGGCGCGCGAACTCGGTTGCGTTTGATGTACGAGAACAGGGGAGGGTGCAGACTGAAGACGGAACGCCATGGGGAAAACCGGCGTTGGATGCAAACGGCGAACCAATTCGGGTTCCCGGAATGTTGAAGCACGTCAAGGCAATTGGTTGGTTTGTGAAGGAATACGGGATTGCGCAGGTCTCGATGAACCTGACCAATATCGAAGAAACACCGTTACATGCGGCGTTCGATGCGTGTTGCGAATCGGCAGCCAGGCGTGGTCTGCGCGTGACGGGCTCGGAGATTGTGGGCATGGTCCCGAAGAAATGCCTCGTTGATGCAGGGCGATATTTCTTGCGCAAGCAAAAATGGTCCGAAGGCGCTTCCGATGACGAATTGATCGACATCGCCATTCGCTCAATGGGCTTGAGCGAACTGAAACCTTTCGATCCAAAAGAAAAGGTGATTGAATTCAAAATCGAAGATGCCGAGCCGCAGAATTCCCTGGTTAAAATGAATCTGCGCGAATTTTGCAATGAAACGCTGAGCGATTCGCCTGCACCCGGCGGCGGTTCTGTCGCGGCATTAATGGGCGCGCTAGGCGCTTCGTTAGGCGGAATGGTTGCGAACCTGGCCGCAGGAAAACGCGGCTGGGATGATAAGGTCGAATATTTCAGTAATTGGTCAGTGAAAGCGCAGCAACTCAAAGACGAATTGCTCGCGCTGGTGGATGAAGACACAGCCGCGTTCAACAAAGTGATGGATGCATTCGCCTTGTCCAAAGAGTCGGCTGAAGAGAAAGCGGCGCGCGCGACTGCGATCGAAGAGGCGACGAAATACGCAGCGCAAGTACCGCTGAAAGTGATGGAGACAGCGTCGAAATCTTATGAATTGCTCGCTGAAATGGCCGAAAGAGGAAATCCTTCGTCTGTCTCTGATGTCGGTGTCGGCGCGCTAGCCACTCGCGCATGCATCGAGGGCGCGGCATTGAACGTGCGAATCAATCTCACTCAATTGAAGGACGAAAGATTCAAATCGGGTCTTTTGAAGAACGTTCAGCAGATCACTGCTGATTCCGATATTCGGTTTAACGAAATTAGCCAGCTCGTAGCAAAGAAGCTTGATTGATGGGTTGAAACGGCTGCAGCTATAGGCTGTAGAGGAGGCTGACAGCTTCCCCTACAAACCAATCATGAGCTCTCTCGCCATTCTTCACGCGTCGCAACTTGTTACACTCGCGGGGCCAAAGCGCCCACGCGTTGGCCGAGAAATGTCCGAGGTGGCAATCGTTCCCGATGGCGGAATGCTAATTCGCGACGGCAGAATCGAGCTCGTCGGCTCAAGCAACCAGATCGAGAATAAGGGAGCCGATGCGGAAGTTATCGACGCTCGCGGGAAAGTCGTTCTGCCCGGATTTGTCGATGCGCACACGCATTTAGTTTTTGCCGGGAACCGGCTGGACGATTTCGAACGCCGTGCGGGGGGCGACACCTATGAGCAGATCGCGAAGGCAGGGGGCGGAATTTGGTCAACTGTTGAAAAAACGCGAGCAGCGAGTGAAGCCGACCTTCTTCTGCAAGCAAAAAAGCATGCAGACTGGTTCCTGCGCTGCGGAACGACGACGGTGGAGTCAAAATCGGGCTACGGCCTGACGATCGACGACGAATTGAAGATCTTGCGCGTTATGCGGCGGGTCAGCCATGAGACGCCGCTCGAAATTGTGCCGACGTTTCTCGGCGCACACGCAATTCCGCGGAAGATGCACGCCGACGAATACGTCGATCTGGTGATCAATGAGATGCTGCCACGAGTGACTTCGGACAGTCTGGCCGAATTTTGCGACGTATTCTGCGAGCACGGCTACTTCGATATCGAACAATCAGGGCGAATTCTCAGTGCGGCGAAAAAGTTTGGATTAAAACTGCGGATTCACGCCGATCAACTGAGTAATTCAGGCGCGGCAAAACTGGCAGCCGAATTGAAAACAACAACGGCAGATCATCTGGAAAAGACTGACGAGCAGGGGATCGCGGCATTAAAATCTGGGGGTATCCAACCGGTACTGTTGCCCGGTTCAGTATATACCCTTGGATCGACGTGTTATCCGCGAGCGCGAGAAATGATCGAAGCCGGACTCGCAGTTATAATCGCGACTGATTTCAATCCCGGCTCGTCACCGACCTCGAGTATGCCGATGATTTTGTCACTTGCGTGCACACAAATGAAGATGTCGCCAGCAGAAGCAATCTCTGCGTCGACAATCAATCCGGCCTATTCGTTAGATCGGGGCGATCAGATCGGCTCGCTCGAATCTGGTAAGGTGGCGAATTTTTCAATATTCGATTGCGAGGATTACCGCGAGCTCGCGTATTGGTTCGGAATTCCACAAACACACTCTATATATGTCAAAGGGAGAAGAGCCCACTAAACACATCAAAGAAGCGAAACGAAATGGAAGAAGAACTTGTAAAGGTGGAAAAGGAATTCACGCACGCCATCGTGAAAAATGATCCAGAAGCGATCGGACGATTTGTGACCGATGACTGGATCATCATCAATGCCGATGGAGGAATCATTGATAAGGAACGCTTTCTTGAAGTGATCAAGTCGGGCGCTCTAACTCACGAGATGATGGAGTCCGACGACATTCGAGTCCGTGTCTACGGAGACAGCGCTGTCGTGAGTGCGCTCACTCGCTCGAAAGGAAAATTCATGGAGCAGGAATTCACTATACACGAGCGGTCCACAGATGTTTTTGTGAGGCACGATGGGCAATGGCGATGCGTCCTGACGCAGCTTACCCCGTTTACGAAACAATGAGCCGGCGCGCCCGGCAGTCGCCCTACCAAGTTTGGCGCAAATTTTGCGGCGGCTGCGGAGCGCCGTTACAGTGAGTTTATGAAGGTCGAAGTGGAAAAGCAGCCGGGATCCGTCTCCATGCTGCAAATTGAACTGCCCCCGGAGGAAGTGTCCAAGGAATGGGATGCGATCGCCAACAGCTTTGCGCGTTTCGCCAAAATTCCGGGTTACCGGCCAGGTAAAGCGCCGCGTGCGGTCATCGAGAAGAGATTTCGCAAGGAAATTCAGGACGAATTAACCAAGAAACTCGTTTCCAAGAGTTACCATGAAGCGATCGAGCAAGAACAGTTGCGCGTTGCTTCGCTGGCCAATATCGAAGACGTCCAGCTTGGCGAAGACAAGTCGATGCGGTTCCGTGCGACGGTTGTTACAGCGCCGGAATTTGAATTGCCCGAATACAAGAACGTTCCCGTGCAATTGCCGGAGACGATGGTTTCTGTGTCGGAGATCGATGCTGCAATCGAGCGCCTACGCGATCAATCGGCCGACTTTGTCGATGTGCCCGAACGGGGACTGGAGATGGGCGATTTTGCCGTCATCGATTTTGAGGGATCCAGCGACGGCAAGCCAATCAGCGAAGTTGCGCCCCAGGCGAGCAAGAATCTTCAGGGCGGGAAAAAATTCTGGTTGCACCTCGCGCCCGAGAATTTCCTGCCGAAATTTTGCGAGCAACTGGTCGGTCAGAAGCCGGGTGAAACGCGTACACTAACGGTCGATTTTGCAACCGATTTTCCAGTAAAGGAACTGGCAGGAAAAAAGGCGAATTACAATGTAACTGCCCGTGAGATTAAGCAGAAAGTATTGCCGGCTTTAGATGATGCGTTTGCGGCTAAATTGATTCCCGGAAAGACGCTTGCCGATCTGCGCCATATCATCGAACACGATCTCGAGCATGAAAAGGAGCATGAGCGCGAGCGAGCAAAAGAAGGGCAGGTGGTGAAATACTTGCACGAACGGATTCAGTTCGAGGTGCCGCCTGCTCTCCTAAAAAATGAAACACGTCGAATTTTGGCAGACCTGGTGCAACGAAACCGGGAACGCGGTGTTCCTGATGAGATGTTAAAGGACAAGGAAAAGGAGCTTATCGAAAGCGCGGCCGGGCTTGCCGCTCACCGGTTGAAGTCCAACTTCATTCTGCATCGAATCGCCGAGCGGGAAAACATCAAAGTTTCGCGGGACGACATCAATGCGCGGCTTCGGGAGGAATCAGCGCGGTATAATGTTCCCATGGAAAAAATGCGTAAGGAACTGCAAGAACACGATGGTCTGGACGCGTTCGCCGAACAGATTCTGCTGGGTAAGACTCTTGATTTCCTTAAGGCGAATGTTAGCGTCGAGACAGCGCAAGAACCCGCTGTTAAGGAAGAAAAGTCATGAGTATATCGAACGAAAATCTTTCCCAGGTGCTGATTCCGATGGTCGTGGAGCAGACCGGCCGGGGCGAGCGCAGCTATGATATTTACTCGCGGCTGCTCAAGGATCGCATTGTCTTCATCGGAACGCCGATGGACGATCACATCGCTAATCTCGTCATTGCGCAGTTGCTGTTTTTGCAAATGGAGGACTCAAAAAAGGACATCAACATTTACATCAATTCGCCCGGCGGCTCAGTCACCGCGGGCCTTGCAGTCTATGATACGATGCAGTTTCTCACGTGCGATGTGACTACCTACTGCCTAGGGATGGCTGCTAGCATGGCTGCGGTCTTGCTCTGTGCCGGCACGAAGGGCAAGCGTTTCGCGCTCCCAAATTCCGATATCATGATCCATCAGGTCTCCGGAGGCGCGCAGGGCGCCGCGAGCGACGTCGAACGTCAGGTCGATTACATGTTCAAGCTAAAAAAGCGCCTCATCAAAATCATCGCACAGCACACGGGCAAATCCGACGAACAAGTGCGGGCCGATTCGGACCGCGATTATTATATGTCCGCGCAGGAGGCCAAAGCGTACGGTTTGGTCGACGAAGTGATCAAGTCTCGCAAGGAAGTTAAGCTGCTCGACGGGGCGACTCCTCCTTCCGGCGATCGGTCGGTAGAAGTAGCTGAAAGCGCTTTGCCGCGTAAAGTCGGAGGATAAGAGAGCTTCTCAAAAAATATGGCCCGCGCTTCCAACCTCACCATGTGCTCGTTTTGTGGCAAGAGCCATGCGGAGGTTCGCAAATTGATCGCCGGACCAGGCGTCTATATCTGCGATAGCTGTATAAACGTTTGCAAAAGCATCCTCGATAAAGAACTCAACGAAGATGCTCGCCGCCAGTCATCCAATATCCGTGTGCCGAAGCCGGCGGAAATCCGGCGCGCTCTCGATCAGTATGTGATCGGCCAGGACACCGCGAAGAAAACGTTGTCGGTCGCCGTCCACAACCACTACAAGCGGGTGTTGCAAGCTTCCCCGCCGGCCGATGCTTCCGCCGCGTTTCAGCCCGATCCGTTTGCTGACGTTGAAATCGAGAAGAGCAACATTTTGTTAATCGGCCCTACTGGGTCGGGAAAAACATTACTAGCCAAGACCCTGGCGCGGATTCTCGACGTCCCATTTTGCATCGCTGATGCGACGACGCTGACCGAAGCAGGCTACGTTGGCGAAGATGTTGAAAACATCATTCTGCGACTCCTGCAAAATGCGGATTACGATGTGAAACGCGCGGAGATCGGCATCGTTTACATCGACGAAATCGACAAGATCGGCCGCAAAACTGACAACGTGAGCATTACTCGGGATGTCTCCGGGGAAGGAGTGCAGCAGGCTCTCTTGAAAATTTTGGAGGGCAGTACGTGCAATGTTCCGCCACAGGGCGGACGCAAGCATCCGCATCAGGAATACATCCAGGTTAATACCGAGAAAATTCTTTTCATTTGCGGCGGCGCGTTCATCGGTCTCGACAAAATTATTCAAAAACGCATCGGCCAAAAAGTGATGGGGTTCGGAAGCCCCACACTCGAAGTGGAGGAGGCGCTGCGGAAGCAGGCGGTCCGCCATGTGGAACCTGAAGATCTGCTCGCTTTCGGAATGATTCCCGAATTCATCGGGCGATTGCCAGTCCTCAGCTCGCTCGCTGCGCTAACCGAGGAAGAAATGGTCGCGATTTTGACCGAGACAAAAAACGCAATGGTGAAGCAGTACACGAAGCTTTTCTCAATGGAAGGCGTGCGTTTGTCAGTGACCAAGGATGCCTTGCGCGCTCTGGCGGCGCAGGCGGTCACAAAGGGGACCGGGGCGCGTGCGTTGCGGTCAATGCTGGAGCGGATCATGCTCGACATCATGTATGAAGTGCCGAGTCGCGAAGATATCGCCGAGGTCACGATCAATCGGGCGGTAGTGGAAGGCAAAAAGCTTCCGCTCATTCGCAAGAAACAGGATAAGACCGCGGCCTAACGGCCTTCTGCCGAACCTAAGAAGTTAAAAGGCTTACAAAGTTAAAACGGTAAAAGCTCTTCCGTTGTAACGTTGTAACTTTTTTAACGTTTCACTTTTCGTCATGCGCGTGGCCCTCCTTAACACTGGCACGGAACTTTTGCTTGGCGATGTGCAGGACGCACATCTTGCGTTCATCGCGCGCGAGATTCTTTCGTTTGGTTTGCGCATCGAGGAACGACGTACGGTTGGCGACACGGAGGCGATTCGCCACACGTTAGCCGAGCTATTTCCAAGCTGTGAAATTCTTTTTGTGACTGGTGGTCTGGGTCCAACCGCCGACGACATCACACGCGAGATGGTTGCTGACCTACTGGGGTTGGAGCTCCTAAACTCTCCGGATTTGCTCTCTTCGCTCCGTCAAAGGCTTCGAGTGCGCGGAATCAAATGGACGTCCGGCATCGCGCGGCAGGCCGACGTTCCCGCAGGAGCAGAGGTCCTGCCGAACCAGAATGGCAGCGCGCCGGGCCTTTATTTGCGAGCGAATATCAATGTCCGAATTCAATCTCCGCATCTTTTTCTGTTGCCCGGGCCTCCGCGCGAGCTCCAGCCGATGTTTCGGGCATTTGTGATGCCGATTCTGCGCTCGATCGTTCCAGCTTCGGCTTTGGTCGAGCGGCGGCTCTATAAGATTGCCGATAAGG
>JBKPLM010000155.1:0-16931 GCA_046731655.1 Verrucomicrobiota bacterium
GAATCAAACGGTGGCCACATCTCAATTCAGCACGAGCACACTGCCAACGCTCACAATGTGGTGGCGGGTCCGCGCGAACAACGGTGGCGGTTCCGGGCCGTGGTCTGCCGCCCGCCGGTTTGAAGTAAGAAACTGACAAGATGGGGCTTCTGTTATCCCGTGCACCGGCTGATGAAGTTTCCGACGGATCGTTCGCGTAGGCGCTCGAAGGCACAACTCTGAGTGTCCGACGCAATCCTTTCCGTAACCACTGACAAGGTATTCGACATAGCCTCGCGAAGGCATTCTCTATGTGGTCAGGGAACCAAATATTTCCGTTGGCTGATTCGACAATCGATCACACATTGCTGCTGATTTGGAGTGGATCAGGATTGACTGGTTTTCTATCGGAACGCAGAACGATTTGAATGCGGGGTTCGCCTGCTCGGCAAGTGAACTTCATTGCGCGAAAACCCGGATGAAGTGCTCTCTGTCGCTCAAAAGAACAGGACAAATAGAGTGGTCCGGATCGGACTACTGGAGAGACTTCAGATAAAGCACAAGCGCGTCCACGTCCGACGCGGAGAGCTGAGACGTTTTGCCGTGTGTGTTTTTGATCACGTCGATGTGGTTTTGGCTTAAGGCGGGGTTGATTTGGCCGCTGACTAACAGCGAGGCGACGTTGTCTGTACCAAGACGGTCGATTTGCGCCGTGCCGTCTGGCAGCTGGATGAACGGACTATCGAGACTAACGTAAACAGGACCGTTGCCATCACCGCCTAAACTTCCGCTCGTGTCTCCAAATGTAATTGGCACCTGTGTCGGCAGCACGGGTGGTTGCGTGTTCTGGTAACCGAATCCGGTCGCGCGTGAGTGATCGGTGCGGACGGTGCGAAAATTCAAACCGCGCTCGCCCGGGCGGAGCAGAGGTGAATCGGGTGCAAGCAAAATCTCACGCGTGGTATGGGCAAAGCCATAGTGAAGATAACGCGGCACAGCATCCCAAAACGCGCGAAGATGTTTCGTGTTCCGGCTGCTGAAGTTTTGCGGTGTGCCGACATCCTGCGGTGGAGCGAATTCGACAAAGAAATAATCATCTGTGGGACGGAAAAACGGGCCTTTGCCGTCTACTGTCGATTCACTGATTACGCCGGGCTCATGAATATTGAAGTCTTGAAACGAATCATCCAGCACGCCATTCGTGAATTTGTTACCGTTGTGGTGGCAGTCTGCGCAGCCGGCGCCACCCTGGGTAATCGGGTTTGTGAAGATTTGTCTTCCGCGTGCGATCTGAGTCGCGATCGTGGGGCTGGGAAATTGCGTCAACGGGTTTGGCAACCGGCGGGTTTCATTTTGCGACCACAGAATTTGCAGATAGGCCATTCTGTGGTAACCGACTCTTCTGGCGTCGCCGCTCAGCTCCGGGCGCCCAATGGCGTTTGAGTTTTCCTCAGTTTTCCGGAGCACGTAATCCTCGCGGGCGTGGAAGCGATCACTTTGAGCAGCCTGCGGAAAAAGGACGGTTGGATTCCGCTCCGCGCCGAGCACTTCGCCGTTGCAGGCCGAAGCGTAGGCCATGAAATCGTTGTTTAGGCCTTCGTACCATTCGGGCCAGTTATCTGAGATGTCTTTGTTTTGCGGGCAGACTTTTACACCGCCTACCGCGTTCGCGGCGACATTCCATTGGCAGCCATCATGCCGGCCATCCCAATGACAGAAACCGCACGATTTCTGCGCATCGAATCCGCTGGGTGTCCAGCCGGCCAACGGCGGATCGTCCGCATACGCCGAGCTGAAGAACCAGCGCAAACCGACTTCTTCGTCGGTGGCGAACAGGCCGGCGCCGTTGTTGCCGCGGGTGGGGTCTGGCGTGCTCGGTGTGACTCCGACCGCGATGTAGCCGTTGCGGGTCAGGTTTCCGTTCCCATCGACGGACAGAATTGAGACGTCCTCGGTTTGCATGTTTGCCACGTAAATCGTGCGCCCATCCGGCGCGGCCTCTACTCCCTGTGGCGTGATGCCGCCGGTGAACTCGAAACCGAGAGGGGTAAGAATTTGCGAGGGATCGCCCGGTTGTTGATTGATTCGGAACGCCTCAACCTTGTCTGAGTGAAGCATGCTGACGAACAGCATGCCGTTCTTGATTACCATTTGTTCGGGACCGCTCCCGCGAATCAAACGCTGCTGTGCAGTGTGATCGTGAAGATCGACCACCTCGAGCGGCCTAACGAGCTGGGAAAAATCGCGTCCTTTATCGACGTATCGATATACAAATGAATTAGTGCTGGTATCGAAAATGTTCAGCTCGCTTCCAATGTCATCGAACGTAGTCGCTTTCGTGGCATCGATCATCACCGGGGTGTAGCCGAGCGGTGTCCCATCATTCTTGATCACCACGCCCTGTGCATTCCGCGTCGGCAGGCCATGGCCGGTCTCGCGGCCATTCAGCGCCGTGTTGGTGTTCTGGCCGCAAACGATTCCCCATCGGCCAGCGATTTTCACATCAGTCGAAAGGCCACCGACAGGCAGCATTCCCCTTAGTGTGTTGGCGTCATTGGCAATATTAATTGCAGCAACGGTGTGCCCAAGCGTATTTGCGACATACAAAGTGTTGCCATCAGCGCTAAGGGCCAAATCCCGCGGATTCGTCCGCTCCAGCTCGGTTGTTCCCGTGGGGATCTCAGCAATTTGCGTGAAGCTTGGCCCCTGGTCGACGCGGAACGCGCGCACCTGATCGTTAGCCCGATCTGTGATGTAGAGTCGGGTGCCACTGGCATTGAATAGTGCTTTTTCGCCGTAGAAGCCAGTTTCGAAATGACCGATCACGAAATCGGTTCCGCTGTCAATCACGGTGCCGAAGTTCCCGTATTGATTCAGCACGACTACATACGGACGCGGGTAAATCGACGTGTTTAACGGCGAAACCTTCGCACTAATCGGACGCAGCCCGCGCGTTTGCCCAGCCGGCCGCAAATCGATCCAGCGTAGAACGCGTCGTTGTGCAGTGTCGACAACGGCGACGCGCCAGTCGGGATAATCTTCGCGCCCGGGGAGTGTCACATACAGCTTCCTACCGTCCGGCGTAATTGATAAGCTGCGCGGATGGCTCCGGAAAGGCTGCGGCCGATTTGGCCACATTTGATTTCCGCTCGTCACCCGGGGGTTGTTGGGATCGATCCGTGTTCCGGGATCCGGCCGCCCATCAACGTAGCTGGCGCCAAACATGATTTTTGTGAATCGGGCTAGCCCCGCGCGCATACCTGCCGATTCTGGGCCAACGATATTTTTCACCGGGTCGTTTGTTGGCCCGGTGATAATTCGCCCGCGAGAATCGGTTTTGACTGCGGTGGAGAAAAAGCGCAGCGCGAGGGGAGCCTCGGCTGTTGTTGCGAGTACCTTGAACGTAAAATTCGGCGAGAGCAGGTGGGTGGTGGCCGTCCCAGAACTGCCCGTCGTGTTGCCCCGCTGTGCAACCGTAAACCAACTGGATTGGCTGTTTGCCACGACTTGAATTACCAGTGGGATCAAAAAAACACCTGTAAACAAAACCCGTGACGTTTTCATAACGTTAACAAGCTTTATTCCGCCACATGTCCTCTGCGCGAGGACTAAAAGGTTGCACAGTTGTTACCTTGCGAGCCTGCTCACGCCCGATACGCTGTGAGCAACGCGGTAGCTCGAGGCCCTCTTTAAAGTCGAATCTCAGTTGCAATCAGAGAGAGGCCGCGCGCCTATTCGTTGGACAGCCGACCTACGAAACTTGCATCAAAGTTTCGCATCGCTCGCTCGCCGATTTGAAGTAATAAACTGAAGGGATCGCGCCGTTATAACGACCCGAGCGAGCGTCGGCTTGTTCGAGAAAGTAACAGATTCCGAACCTTTTTGGAGTTGCTGGCAGTTGCGTCGCTTTTCATGCTCGTGACCTATGAGGGGCGACACACTGACAACATGGAAAGGTGCGCATCCGGCCATTGCTTTATTTGTTTTTGGCGTCGCATGCGCAATGACGGTTAGCGAAGTTTCGGCGCAGGTGGCGACGTTCACGACTCAGCGGTACCCGCTGATCGGCAACACTCACGTCGCAGCTGATCTCAACGGCGACGGCCGGGTGGATTTGGCCGGCTCAAACGCGAATGCGGCGTCGGTCATGTTGGGGAATGGCGATGGAACGTTCCGCCCGAAGACCGATTTTCCTATTGGAATGCAGACGCAGGCGATAGCCGCAGGTGATTTCAACAGCGACGGCAGGATGGATTTAATGGTTACGCTGAATACTCCTCAGTTGAGTCTCGCACTGCTTACCGGCACCGGCACGGGCACGTTCAATGCACCGACTTTTTTCCCGAACACTTCCGGATTCGATTCGCCCGCCATCGCGGCGACGGACCTTAATGGCGACGGCAGGCTCGATCTGGTGGTGATGCATGGCATTGCTTGTTTCACCGCGCCATGCCGTGCTGCGCGTAGTATCACTATTCTGCTCGGGAATGGGAACGGCACATTTCAAACGCCGAGCGAGATTGATGTCGGAACCGGCCCCATGTCCATGGCGGTTGTGGATTTGAACCGCGATGGAATCAAAGATCTAGCGATTGGCGGCGGAAACACCGAGCTCTCTGTTTTGCTTGGCGTGGGCAATGGAACTTTTGTGCGGCAACCAGTTGTTACACTCGTGGCTGGTGGCGACCCTTTTTCCGCCTGCAATGACATTGGTGTCGGCGATCTGAATCGCGATACCATCCAGGATTTGGTCGTGCCGCTGGGTAACGGCCACGGAAACGCCATCCTCATCGGCAATGGGAATGGCACGTTTCAAGTCAGGTCGCGCATTCAGATCGATGAGACTTTCGCTCCGCTGCACGTAGCCGTGGCCGATTACAACCGCGACGGCTTGCTCGACATTGCTCGGACGATGGGTGACGGCACTAATGGCTTGTTGCAGATCTTGAGAGGCAATGGCGACGGCACTTTTCAGGCACCAAATCGGTACCTGGTACCGCCACCCGGTCGGGGCGGCATCATGATTCTCGCTGGCGATTGGAATGGCGATGCTAAACCAGACATCGCTTTTGTAGAGGGCGGGGCTGGTGCGCCGACGACTGACGTCTTGACCAACACTACGGGCGCAGCGCCGCCGTCTCTGGGTGTGGCGAGCTTGTCGTTGAATCCCACGACAGTGACGGGCGGTAATTCCTCAACTGGAACGGTGACGCTAACCGCAGTGGCGCCGGCAGCGACAACCGTTGCAATCGCCAGCAACAACGCCGCCGCTATCGTTCCCGCCAGCGTCATCGTTCCAGCTGGCTCGCAGTCGAGGAGTTTCAGCATCAGCACCACACAAGTGCCTGCTGCGACAAGTGCCATAATCACTGCGTCCCTCAATAACACGTCACGCTCGGCTACTTTGATAATTAATCCGCCTGGCACTGATACAGTTTCAATCACGCGAGCCGAATACGATAGCGGCAACCGGAGACTGCGGATTGAGGCCACGAGCACACGTTCAACAGCAACATTGCAGGTGTTTGTCACTTCCAGCGGCCAACTCATCGGAACGCTTACCAACGATGGCGGCGGACGATACCGCGGTGAGTTCGCGTGGTCGGTCAATCCGCAGAGCATCACCGTGCGCAGCAATTTCGGAGGTCAAGCCACGCGCACGGTGACTTTGAGATAATACAGCGGCGTTAGCGCGATCATCCGCGGTTCCGCGATTCTTTCTTTATGGGTTGCTGCAAAGCTGTGATCGAGGTTCAGAGTCTCGCGGCTTTAGAACAGCAGTCTTTTGTATATGGTGTCACCGAGGATGAACACATCCGCCAAACGCCGGCACGGTGAGGCATCAACCTTTTATCAAAAATATCGTTGTGGTTGAGATTGAGATGTTGATGTGCGTCACACTATTGTGATCCAATCTGAGTCGCCGGTTACCCGCTCGCGACAGCGACGTCGCCCGCATTTGCCGACGATGGTGCGTGACAGCATGAACCCATGCAGATTCTAGTCGTCGAAGATGAAGTTGGCCTTGCGCAGCATATCTCTCGCGCTCTCACTGAAGCTGGCCATGAACTTACCATCGTCCACGACGGGGAAACCGCGTTGGGGGAGGCGGAGGCGAAGCATTACGAGCTCATCGTGCTCGATGTGATGCTGCCGGGGATGGACGGCTTCGAAGTGCTACGACGCTTGCGCGCGGCGAAAATGGACACTCGTGTCCTTATCTTGACCGCGCGTGGCGAGGTGGGTGATCGGGTGACCGGCCTCGGGCTGGGCGCCGATGATTACCTCGCGAAACCGTTCGCCATGCAGGAACTAGTCGCGCGAGTGAGTGCGCTCGGGCGACGTTTTCCTGAGAAAGCGCCCATGAAGCTCCAAGTCGGCGATTTGGTTTTGAACCTGGCGGACAGAGCGCTGTACCGGGGCCCGCGCCGGATCGAGCTTTCGTCGAGAGAACTCACGTTGTTACGTGTGCTGATGCGCGAACCTGGCCGCATCTTTAGCCGCACGGAATTATGCGAGCGGGTCTGGGAACGGGAACATGAGTACGGCTTGAAACTGGTCGAAGCCTTCATCAGCCGCCTGCGCAAGAAGATCGACTCGCCGCCGCTTATCCATACCGTGCGATACTTGGGCTACACGATTCGAGAGCCGGAATGAGAAACTGGCCACTACGCTGGAAGATTGCGCTTTACTCCGCGTCGCTTGCGGTGGCCGCTACACTTGGGGGCGCGATCACCACCTGGTTTGTCATGCGCCATGCTGAGATCGCGGCTTTCGATCGACGCCTAACGACTGACGCCGAGGAGTTTTTTCGGGACGTGGAACATTTCGAAGGTGGTCGGACGAATAGCGGGCCGGTGTTCAAGGAGATCTTCGTGCCGCTCTCACTGCGTAAGCACCTAGTTGAAGTAACCGATGCAAGCGGCGCCGTACTTTATCTTTCCCCGCGATTGCGCCAGCCATTCCCACGCGATGGCATCAAAGAATTTCATAACCACAAGATCGACGGGAAAAACGTCCGCCTGGCGGAGTTTAGCGAAAATGGTTTCACCTTGCGCGCCGGTGATGATCTCAAGGAAATCAATCAAATCGGCCGCGATATTTTCCTCGCGATGTTGGGAGCGATTCCGACAGTGCTCTTAGTGACCCTGGTCGGTTCAAGCTGGGTCGCGAGCAAAGCGATTGCACCGGTCGAGGAAATCCGTCAGGCGGCCAAGAGGATCACCGCGCAGCGGCTCGACCAGCGTCTGCCTGTCCCGTCGACCAAGGACGAGATCGCAGGATTAATCGAAGTGCTCAATGCGAGCTTCGAACGGTTGCAGCGCAGTTTCGAACAATCCGCCCGTTTTTCCGCCGACGCTTCGCATCATTTGAAAACCCCGATCGCCATCCTGCGCGCCGGCGTTGAAGAAATCGTAGCCGACATTGAGTGCAGCGAGAGCACACGGGCGCGCGCCGAAAGGCTGCTACATCGCATTCATCACGTTAGTTCAGTGGTGGATAATCTGCTTTTGCTCTCCCGCGCCGATGCTGGCCGTCTCGAGTTGTCGAAGACCGAGTTCGATTTAGGGGAAGTGCTCGAAGGCGTCCTTGATGACGCGCTCACTTTAGCCGAGCCGCTTGGTCTGAAGGTGGAAGCGGATGTCCAGAAGCATCTGCTGCTAAACGCCGATCGCACGTTCGTTGCGATGATGGCGCAGAACGTAGTCGAAAATGCGGTTAAATATAACACTCCTGGCGGTCGCATTCGGGTGGAAGCACGGGCCGTCAATGGCGAGGTGGAAATGACAATTGGCAATACGGGTGATGGTATCCCTAAAGATCGGACCGGACAGTTATTCGAGCGCTTTTACCGGGTGTGCGGCGGCGAACGGGTGCCAGGACATGGGCTCGGTCTAAGCATCGCGCGCGAACTGGCTCGAGCGCATGGTGGCGACGTCGAGCTGGTGCGTTCCGACGGTAGTTGGACAGAAATCCGTGTGCGCCTGCCGCGAGGCGTCTAACGAGTCAAAGGGTGCAAGTGGTCACCGACCGGCGCAACCGCTGAGTCGCCCCGAATCTCTGGAGAGCGCGCATGACTCTTTTGCCCGTTTCAAAAGTTACAACTGCGCAACCTTTATCTTTTAGAGGCCGGCGATTTCCCAGTCAACTTGGTCGCCGTTAACAAAAACCAACAACCAAACTTCCATTGAACAAATGCACATGAAAAAAACTTCTCACTACAATATCGATCGGTGGCCTCTTGGCGCTCTCATCAGTCGCGATTGCCCAACAGGAACCCGAAGCGGCTGACAGTTCGATCCGGCTTGAAGCCCGCCTCCAACCGGTGATTCCTGTCGACGCGAGTGGACAAGCGAGGCTGGACAATGAGGTCGGCACCGCCAACGACCGCTTCACCGCCGAAGTGGAGATCGCCAAGGCCGATTTCGCTGAACTGGGAATCACCCCTGGAAATGGCTTCCGCGATGAAGTCGTCGAGCTGCGCGTCCTTCGTGGCGGCGTGCTGATTTTCAGTAATCGCCTCCAATTTTCCAGGAATCTTGTAAACGACATTACGTTTGAGACGGACATTCGCGGCACGGCCGCACCAGAGTTGCAGGCTGGCGACACGGCGCGCGTAATCGTGAATGGCCATTTCACACTGCGCGGCAGATTCCAAGTCCATTAAATTCGCTTAAACTCGTATGAGAGAGGCCGGCACGATCAGCCGGCCTCTTTTTTGCTACGGTGCCGGCTTCAAAGGTTACAGCTGCCGAACCTTTTCCTTCTAGACGCAATGACTTGCACCGCCAATTTGATCAACAACCAACCCAGATCACTATGAAAAAACGCAACTCAGCATTGCTAAATTTTACTAGGCTTGTGCTACTCGCCTTAACGACGCTCACCCCAAGAATGGTGCACGCCGATGGTGGCGCCGTTGACACCATGAACCTCACCGACGAGCCAGGGAACTGGTTCAGAAGTGAGATCACAGGGACACCTTTTACCGCCATCCGAGCCGGTCAGAGAGTTGATTTCAAAATCAACAACTGCTGCACGAGTACGCGCCATACGGTTACGCTTCTCGTGAAACCGGCGGGATCTCGTGTCGTCCTGGATCAGGATTCGTCGCAGAATGGAACGCTTTCGGCGACCTTCGATGTGCCCGGCGTTTACCTGTTCCACTGCAAAATTCATCCCTACATGACTGCTGTGGTGGGAGTGAAGAATGCCGCCGGCAATATCCCTGACGTGACGGCTAGCATGCTTCCGTTCATCGGTCATCTTGGAGTCAATTCACTGCCTGCGACCACGGTGCTTTCAGTTATCACAACAATCGCTCCGACCGATGCCGACAAGCGTGCAAAGTGGGACATTCTAAATTCAACAGCGCAAGTGAGGCCGAGGACTCCCGGCGTTGGCGAGGTCTGGGTCGACACCCAATTCGAGCGGGTAGCTAATCAAAGGGATAGGAGCGGCGTCCTCAAGCCCGGAACAATCACGGTCCTCGACGCAGCAACTTTCACCGTCGAGCGCGAAGTCAACGGCGTGCAATCGGGCGGAATGTGGAATAACCCGCACAACATGTGGGCCAACTTTCCTCTCGATGTTATCTACAACGGCAACTGGTTCGGGCAATGGATTAACAAGATTGATCGGCCAAGTGGAGCGATCCTCAACAGCATCACTGTTGGCCAGGCGCCCACTCATATTATTACAATTCCGACTGCTGGGCCGCAGAACGGCGTATTGACTGTTCCTCTGAGCGCGGACAACAACATGGTAAAAGTTCGAGACGGCGCTGCCGGTCTGCAAATCGTCGACAGCGATCCTACGGGCACGGGGAGAAATCATCCCCACGGCCACTGGCTCACTTGTGGCACTGGCGATCGCACGATTGTCCCGAATGTTTTTAAGGGAATCGGTCCAGCTGGCTCGGTCAGCATTATCGATACAGCAAGCGGATCGGTTCTAAAGGAGTTCCGTCAAAATCCTAACGACCCGCTGACTGCGCCTCTCTTGATGCCGATCGCGGTTGGCGAGTGCCACGTCAATCATGTCCACAAAGCGTACGTTGCTAATCTGGTGAGTGGCATGGTCACTGTCATGAACGTGGACACAAGGACGATAACGAAGAACATCCCAGTCACACTCGCACCCGATGGGCAAACCAATCTCAACATCTTTCATACGCTTCAGGGGCCAATTCAGACGCCGGTAAGTCCGGACGGAAAGTGGGTGGCGACCGCAGTCTCTTCGCTTACAAATGTCAATCGTCCACCGACGAATTCAGCGGATCACGTCGCGATCATCGACACAACAACCGACCAGGTGGTCAAGTTCGTTCCGACTCCCGCGGGAACGCACGGAGCGAATTGGGGCGCTAAGAGAGGCGGAGGCTATTACGCCTATGTCACCAACCAGCACGCAAACGTGCTTACGATTATCGATCCCGATCCGAACGCAGACGGCAATGGAGCCGACGCTGCCGCGGTGGGAACAATACTTCTCGCGAACGGAAGCAATGGCGCAGGCGCGACTGATGGCACCGGAGGGCAGGGAGTAAAACCTTTGCCCATGACCCACGATGGATGGATTCAACCCACAGTTGCCTTGTTAGGCACCGGAAGGCTTTCGCCCGAGGTCGAAGGCTGGATTCGTCTGCTCACGCCTGCACAGAAAGATCCTTCGGCAGATTAGCATGAAAAAGCGAATCCCCAGTCACGTCCAAAGTAACAACTGCGTAACCTTTCCGACACGACGCCGGAAGCCGCTCGTTGCGATTCCCGGTGTGAGAAATCGATTATCAGATTCACAGCATCGTTAGCTGGGAATCCGACATCGCGCACTGGGAAACTAAAGAGATCGAAAGGAAAACACCATGAATGCTCAAAAATGTTCAAGCCTCACCCTTCACCTGACATGCACTTTGCTGGCAGCTCTCTTTGGGCTGCCTTCCATGTTAAACGCGCAAAGTAGCCCAAGCCTAGTTGACCCAAATTTGGGCGTGCGCACCGTAATCGAAAATCTGGATCAGCCCACAACTATGGCCTTCCTCGGCCCCAACGACTTTCTCGTCCTGGAGAAGGCCACCGGGAAGGTCCAGCACGTGGTCAACGGGACCGTCGTCGGCACCGCACTCGACCTGGCCGTTAATAACGGGTCGGAGCGCGGGCTGTTGGGCATCGCCCTCCACCCGAACTTTGCGACCAACGGGCAGGTCTACCTGTACTGGACGGAGAGTACGACCGGCGCTGACACCGACGTGCTCGCCAACACCCCGCTCCTGGGCAACCGGGTGGATCGATTCACCTGGAATGGTTCCACTCTGACGTTCAACATGAACCTCATCCGCCTGCGCGCCTTGCAAGACGATGTCACCAACGGGGTCCAGCGCGGCAACCACGACGGCGGGGTGATCAAGTTCGGACCGGACGGCAAGCTGTACATCTTCATCGGCGACGTAGGCCGGCGCGGCTGGATGCAGAACCTCCTCAATGGGCCCTTCGGGCCGGGTCAGGACGACGACCAGTTCGGCGGGCCCGAGCCGGACGACGCCCACCTCACCGGCTCCATTCTTCGCTTGAACGATGACGGCACAACGCCCGCCGACAACCCCTTCACCCGGATCGGGCACGTCTTCGTGGCGCGGCTCGACGGCCTCCAAGAGAACCCACCGAACGCCTCGACCGCCAAGGGCTACGCGGCGTTCTTTCTGAATCAAGAGCAGACGGCACTGAGGTTCTTCGTTACTGTCACCGGCCTCGATTTTACGGGCACGCAAACCGCCGACCCGAGCGACGACTTGCTGGCCGCCCACATCCACGCCCCGGCTCCGCGCGGGACGAATGCGGGGGTTGTCTTCGGATTCTTCGGCCTGCCGTTCAATGACACGAACCCCACCGACACTGTGGTGACCCCGTTCGCCAGCGGCGTCGGCGGCACGGTCTTCAGCAAGTGGGACCTCGCCGAGGGCAACAACACCACCCTCGCCGCCCAGCTGCCGAACATCCTCGCTGGCCAGTCGTACATCAACTTCCACACTCGCCGGTTCCCCGGCGGCGAGATCCGCGGGCAGATTGAGGAGAACCCCCAGGTCACCGCCAACATCCACAAGCTGTTTTCCTACGGGCGGCGCAACAGCTTCGGCTTCGACTTCGATCCGAGGTCCGGCAACTTGTGGCTGGAGGAGAACGGCGACGACACGTTTACCGAGCTGAACCTGGTCGATGTCGGCCAGAACGGCGGCTGGATTCAGATCATGGGGCCGCTCGCGCGGATCGACCAGTTTAAGCTGATCGAGACGACCATGTTCGGCGGCAACCTCCAACAGTTGCGGTGGCCACCGACGAACATCGCCGACTCGCCCGAGGAGGCGCTATCCCGGCTGTTCGTGCTGCCCGGCTCGGACTACAGCGACCCGGAGTTTAGTTGGAAGTTCGAGGTGGCCCCGGCGGCCATTGGCTTCATGAACGGCGGCGGGATAGGTTCGCAGTACGACGGCGACCTCTTCGTGGGTGCCGCCCGGCCGTTCCTCGAAGGGGGCTTTCTGTGGCACTTCAACCTGACCGGCAACCGCCGGAAGATCGCCGTCGATGATCCCCGGCTTGAAGACCGGGTCGCCGACAACCTGGACAAGCCCTCGCCGACCGACCCGGACGCCAACGCCCGGGCCCTCGTCGAGAGCGAGAGCCTTCTGTTCGGCCGGAACTTCGGCGTCGCCACCGACATCAAGACCGGCCCGAACGGCAACCTGTTCGTCGTCTCGCTCTCGAACGGCGCGATCTACGAGATTTTTAAAGAGCAATAAGATGAAATGTGTTACATCTTCAGACACGGACCGCCGCTCCGTGATGCCTGCGTTATTGGCATGGATCGGATTGCTGTGCGTCACGTTCTCGCCCGCAACGGGACAGACGCAGACACTGCTGTCGGAAACGACCTGGGGCGGTAACGGGAGCGACGTATCCGAGGGGGTGGCGGTCGCATCCGACGGCACCTCGTACGTCGTGGGTATCACCGATAGCTTCACCACGGATCAATTCGGTAACCCCAGCCCGAGAATCTTTCTCGTGAAATTCGCGCCGGATGGGTCGCTCGTCTGGCAGAGAATCTGGAACGGGACCACCGTCAGGGGGCTTGGGCGAACAGGGGTCGCGCTCGGCGCTGGCGATTCGGTGTATGTGACTGGCGTGAGTATCAATAACGGGAACGATGCGGTGCTCCTGAAATTCGATGTGAACGGGACGCTGCTTTGGGAAAGGACATGGGGCGGTCCAGAATCCGACGAAAGTCTAGCCGTGGCGGCAGCCCCGGACGGGTCCGCGTACATCGCCGGAACCGCGACCAGTTTCGGACCGAGTTCATCCGGCTTGTTCGTTGTGAAGTTCGATTCGCTAGGCAATCTGGTCTGGCAGAGAATCTCAGACGGAGCACAGGGCAACGCGGTTGCCGTTGGACCCGACGGCAGTGTGTACGCTGCAGGAACGACGCCGCGGAACGAGATCGGCAACTTCGACATCATCGCGCTGAAAATAACCTCCGACGGCAATCTGATCTGGCAGCGGACTTATGCATCCGGCGAAGTCGTAGATCCACGCGGTGGAATGACGGTTGCGTCCGACGGGTCAGCCTACCTTGCGGGCGCCATACAGACTGTCAAAGCGAACAGGGCTGATATCGCGGCCCTGATCGTCAAGCTCAGTACGAATGGCGACCTGCTGTTCGACAAGCAATTTGACGGCAGGAACGGCGAGACGGCCGCTGGAGTAGCGGTCGCGCCGGACGACGGTACGGTCTATGTCGCCGGGACGACCACCAGCTTCGGAGCCGGCTTCCAGGACGCATTCGTTCTTCATCTGGTCCCGACTGGCAAGAGATTGCTCGACGCGGTCACTTGGGGAGGATCTGGTTTCGAGGAAGGCTCGGGCGTCGGCGTGATTGCCGGCACGGTCGCGCTCTCTGCGACCACCACCAATCCGCCACCCTATTCGTTGCTCGATGCATCGGCCAGATTGTCAGCGGCGAGGGGTACGTTGGCGACTGTAGCGGGAGTCCTGGCGCAGCCCGCAGGCGTCTCTGCGGATCCGGCTGCGGGCGCGGCAACGCCGAACGGAAGCACGATCTTCGGCGGAAACTTCGAGGCGGCGCTTGTGAGAATCGCGCGATAATGACCTGCTCGCGAACGGAAGCACTGGCGCGGGGGCAACCGGATGGAAGAGCCGCCCAGGAGGTAAAGCCTCTTCCCATGACGCACAATGGTTGGATTCAACCCATCGTGCACTTTTGGAAACGAGCGCTATTTCGCCCGAGATCGAAAGCTGGATGTGCTAACTCACGGCAGCGCAGAGAGACCCTTCCGATCGTCCTCTGTAGATCGAGCATTCACCCGAAAGAGGGAATGGCGAACAATTCTTCGGTGGATCACGAAATCCTGCTTCCTCGCATTCGCCGGGGTTTTAATCGTCACGGACAATTGCGGCTTTTTAACACAATTATGAGAAAGTTTTTTTTATCAATCATCTGCACCTTTTGTTTTTCTTTGTTGGCTTCGACCGGTTTCGCACAAAATCAATGGATTCGGCAAAGCCCGATTCCAAAAGGGAATAGAAGTCAGCCGATCAGCACTCCGCTGACGGTAACCGCGCAGTTCCCGCAGATCTTACGTAACCAAAAAAGCCCGCTTGGAACGTGCAACTTGCCACCGATTCCCGCGCCTGGGGAAACAGTTACGTGGACTCTTGCAAACAGCCCGTACGAAATCTGTCAGAACATCACGATCCCATCGACTTCGACCGTCATCGTGGAGGCTGGAGTGCAAATCAATTTCGACCCCGACATGCAAGTGATTGTATCCGGCACGATGGATCTTCAGGGACAGGCAGCACAGCGTATCGTCCTACAAGCACCTGCTGTTTTTCCGCCGATCATCGACATTGATGGCGGCGTTTTCGATGCGTCGTTCTCAGATTTCACCGGCCAAGTGCGCGTGGAAAACGGCGCGAACGTCGCGCTCTTGGATTCCAGGTTTCAGACTGGTAACGGTGTGCTTTGGGCGCAGGAGCTGCCGACTACGCGGCCTTTCATTCGCATCGAGCGCTGCATCTTTGATCCATCTTCTTCTGCGACCATCTCCGACGCCATCACTGTTCTGAAAGACAACGTGTTTAACAGCGCCACGTGCTTTCTTCTGCGCGGGTTTGCCGACGTCACGACGACGAACACCTTCACCAACGGGAGCTTCTCCGTGAATCGCCAGGAAAGCGTGCAAGCGCTCTACATCGATGGCGTGCATGCCAGCAACAGCACCACAGCAGGACTGGTGCTCTCGGGTGGCAATTACTTCGTCGGCCCTAACACCGTTCTTCAGAATAATCCGTTTCCCGTCGCGCTCGAAGGCGGCCTGCTTCCAGGAAGTGCCGTTCCAGTAACCGGCAACACAGTCAATGCAATCGACGTTGGCAATGGTGGATTCGCCGGGCGAGGCCGTTGGTCCCAGCTTGGCCTGCCTTACCGCCTTACGCAGCCCACCACCGATTTGCCGGGCGGAGATCTCACAATTGATCCCGATGTGATCGTCGAAGCGACCGATCCTGACGCCGCGCTACGCTTCCGATCGACGCGGCACGGCGTTTTGAAAGGGCTTCCCGACGCCCCGATCATCTTCCGTGGCCTGAACGGACAACCTTGGGACGGTTTGCTTTTTCACGTCAACTCCACAACCGGCTGCCGCCTGGAGTACTGCACGGTCGAGAACGCAACCTTCGGAGTGATCAGCACGGATAACTGGCTGTACGTGGATAGTTCCCGATTCGCTAATAACGTTGTCGGCGCGAACATGAATACTTTCGGCGCGATTACTTTCGCAAAAACGCGTTTCATCACCAACAGCACCGGCGTTAGTTTCGACCTCCAGGGGAGCCCGTTCCTTAACAGCCCGTTCACACCCAATTCTTTCGAGGGCAACGGCGCGGGGATCGATGCATTCACCGCGGGATCCAGCGCCGATGCTCGCAACTGCTGGTGGAACGATCCCACCGGGCCGACCACTCCGCGGAATCCTGGTGGACAAGGCGACTCCATCGTCGGCGCGGGCGAGCCCGGCGTGCAATTTTCTCCTTTCCTGACCAGCCCGCCGGATTTCAACAACACGCCGCCCGTCGTCCGGATGATTGGCCCGGGACTGACCCAACTGTATGCGTCGCCGGATCTTCAAATCCCAGACTTTCTTCTCGATCAAGGCACGAAATACATTCTGCGTTGGAGTGCGCAGGATAATGACGCCATCGTCAGCCAACGAATCGATTTTTCGCCCGACGGTCATTTTCCCGATCGCTATTTTACGCTCGTAAGTAACATTCCCGCCTCAGCGCGATCATTTGAGATCACAATTCCTAACCCGGGTTTTGCCGTGACTAACGAGCCACAGTTTTTGCGGGTGGTATCAACCGACGCTGCTGGTCAGGAAGGTTGGGACGAGGCGCCGGTGCTGGTTCCTTCGGGCAACATCACCGGGAACCTAACGATCACCACCGACTTGAGCGGACAAACCTTTACCACAGGTGAGCCCATTCCCGACATGGACTGGACCGGGTCAGTAAATTTCGGAACGATCACGCCGGTAGTGGTTTTGGATTCGGATGGCGCAGGCGTGTCAGGTATCAACATCAGTGGTCACGGAGTGTTCTTCCAGAACTTTCCGTTTGTAAGCACGGACCGGGCACGGCTGGCGCTGCAAGTGCGCAACAACTCCAATGACACGGCGTGGTTTTTCGCCTCGGGCTACTTTTCGATCCGGCACGACTCCCGCCTGGGATTTGAGCCGCCTGGCGTGGATCTCGAGTTCCCGGTTGGCGGCGAGTCGTTTCCCGGCGGCTCGATCGTTCCTATCTCGTGGACGGCTACCGCATCGGAGGGCCTGCGTTCATTCGACATTCAGGGATCGTATGATTCCGGCCGCACGTGGCATT